>JAJYQO010000016.1:0-6067 GCA_021794575.1 Pseudomonadota bacterium
ACGTTGGTGGCGGCCGGCGCGGCGCTGGCCGACACCGCCAAAGTGATGGCCGAGAACCTGGCGCGCTTCGAGAAGTACGCCGGCAAGCCGCAGGGCTCGGTGACGGTGTTCCAACTGCAGGGCTGGCAGGCGCTGGGTGATGACCACATCGCGATCTGGACCGGGGTCAACGATGTCTATCTGATCCGCGTCGCCAAGCCCTGCATCAACCTGAGCTGGAGCAACGGCATCGGCATCCAGCCGCACATGAACCAACTGCGCACGCGTTTCGACAACATCTACGTGCGCGGCATGCCCTGTCAGATCGAGAGCATCCAGAAAGTGGACTACCTCGCCCTGCGCAAGAGCATGGGCAGCAAGGCGGCAATGGTCGCTCCCAGACCGGTCGGCACCGACAGCAGCAAGGACTAGTCCGCGGCAGGCGGCTGGTAGCCGGGCGGCGGTGCGGCGGCGCCGTCGCCGAACAGGAACTGCTCCATCTCCTGCGCCAGCATGGCGCGGGCCTGCGGGTCCAGCGGGTTGAGCCGGTATTCGTTGATCAGCATGGTCTGGCGCTGCAGCCACAGGGCCCAGGCCTCGCGCGAAATTCCGGCGTAGATGCGCTGGCCCAGCGGGCCGGGCCACGGCGCATAGGGCAATCCTTCGGCCTCGCGCTTGAGGTACTGGCAGAACACGCTGCGCGTCATCGCGGCATCTCCGGGAGCTGGGTGAGCAGGCGCCGCACGGGCGCGGGCAGGGCCAGTGCGCGGGCTTCATCGGGGGTCAGCCAGCGCAGGTGGTCATCGGCAACCCGGGGCAACGCGCGCGCGTTCTCGAAGAGCAGCGGCTGTGCCTCGAGCTGAAAGTGGGTGAAGCCGTGGCGGATGCTGGGCAGCGCGCGCGCCGGCGAGCTGTGCGCGTAGCGCGCCGCGCACTGTTCGGGCGACTGCTCGGCTTCCGGCAGGCTCCACAGGCGCGGCCAGATGCCGCTGACGGAGCGTCGCTCGAGGAGGATCTGCCCGCGCGCGTCGCGCAGCAACAGCCAGTGCACGCGCCGTTGCGGCAGGGCGCGGCGCGGACGCGGCGCCGGCAGCCGCGCCGTGCGGTCCTGCGTGCGCGCGCTGCAGTCGGCGGCGATCGGGCAGCGCGGGCACTGCGGATGGCGCGCCGTGCACAGGGTGGCGCCCAGGTCCATGATCGCCTGCGCATAGTGGCCGGCCCGATGTTGTGGCGTGTGCTGCTCGGCCAGATGCCAGAGCCGGCGTGTGACCGCGGGCAGCCCCGGCCACTGCTCGATGCCGTGATAGCGCGCCAGCACGCGTCTGACGTTGCCGTCGAGGATCGCGAAGGGCAGATCCCATGCCTGGGCGAGGATGGCGCCGGCGGTGGAGCGGCCGATGCCGGGTAGCGCGGCCAGCGCATCGAAATCGCGCGGCAGCTCGTCGCCGTGCCGCGCCACGCACATCTGCGCCGCGGCATGCAGGTGACGCGCGCGACGGTAGTAGCCGAGACCGGACCACAGCGCCAGTACGGTGTCCTCGTCGGCCTGCGCGAGCTCGCGCAGGCCGGGCAGCGTGGCGACGAAACGCTCGAAATACGGGATCACCGTGGCCACTTGCGTTTGCTGCAGCATGATCTCGGCCAGCCAGATGCGATAGGGCGTGCGCGGCGCGCGCTGCCAGGGCAGGTCGTGACGGCCGTGATGCCGGTGCCAGGCCAGCAGCGCCGTTGCTAGATCGCTCATCGCTTGATCGGCGCCTTTGCGACCGGCGCGGCGCTTTGCGCGGGGGCGGGTGTGGCGTCGACGGTCACGCTGAGACCGCTGATGTGCACCGGGCCCAAATCCATCTGTGCCACGCTGGCGCTGGCCGCGAGCGGCGGCGGTGTCAGTGGCGGCAGATGGCTGCCGCGGGCCAGCACGCCGTTCCACCACGCCAGCAGCGCGGAGGGGTCGAAGCGCGCCGCGAATCGTTGGCCCGTGCGTCGTGCCTGCACGTCCAGCGCGGCGGCGCCCGCAACGTTGTCGAAGCGCAGCACGAGTGCCAGCGGCGGGTTGCCGGCGCTGCCGGCCACCGCCAGCGCGGCGCGGCTGCCGCCCAGCCAGCGCGCGCTACCGGCCAAGTCGAAATTGCCGTATCCGGGCACGCTGCCGCGCAGGCGCATCGGCTCCAGCGCGACCACCGTGGCGTTGCTGCGCGGGATACCGCTGATCGACATCCGCAACGGCTGCGCTTCGGCATTGCGTGCGGTGAGCGTGAGCAGGAATGGACGCCCGGGCCTGAGCTGTCCGGCCTCGACGTTGATGGCGCTCAGCACGATCTGGCCATGGCTGAGCAGACTGCCGCCGCTGAGCCGCACGCCGGTGGCGATGCGCGGCAGCCAGGGTGCCTTGCCGGTCGGCAGGCTGGCGACGTAGGCGTCGAGTTCGTCCAGATTGATCTGCGGTGCATCCAATTGCAGGCGCGTGATCGCGGGTACGCCGCCCAGCAGCGCGCGCCATGGCACGAACAGTTTGCCGCGCGCGGCGCTGAGCATCGGCGCGCCGTGCCCCGGCACGCGCAGGTTGAGGCCCTGCAGCGCGAGACCCGGCGAGGGGAACAGCTCGGGACTGGCCGGTTGCGCCAGCTTGAGCTGCAGGCCCGCGGCGCTGGCGGCGCTTTCCAGCAGCGCGGTGAAGCGTTGCGGCTGCAGCAGCAGATGCACGGCCAGCAGCACGGCGCCGATCAGCACCACCAGCAGCGTCAGGCCGCTGGCCAGCAGGATGCGCGTGCGGCGGGTCAGCGCCATGCCGTGCTCAGTCGCCGCCCGCCCGGCGATCGGGCAGCAATCCGTCGACGAAAGCCGCGGCGTCGAACTCGGACAGGTCCGCGCCGCGTTCGCCGGTGCCGATGTAGCGGATCGGCAGGCCGAACTCGCGCGCCAGCGCGAACACCACGCCGCCCTTGGCGCTGCCGTCCAGTTTGGTCACCACCAGGCCGGTCACGCCGGCGCTGTCGCGGAACTGGCGCACCTGATTGATGGCGTTCTGGCCGGTGGTGCCGTCGATCACCATCAGCACCTCGTGCGGCGCCGACGGATCGCGCTTGGCCAGTACGCGACGCACCTTGGCCAGTTCGTCCATCAGCCCGCCCTGGGTGTGCAGACGGCCGGCGGTATCGGCGATCAGGATGTCGCTGCCGCGCGCCTGTGCCGCCTGCAGCGCGTCGAAGATCACACTGGCCGAATCGGCGCCCCGCGCCTGCGCGAGCACCGGTACCTGATGGCGCTCGCCCCAGGTGCACAGTTGTTCGATCGCGGCGGCGCGGAAAGTATCGCCGGCGGCCAGCATCACGCTCAGGCCCTGGGTACGAAAGCGCAGCGCCAGCTTGCCGATGGTGGTGGTCTTGCCGGCGCCGTTGACGCCGACCATCAGCAGCACGAACGGGTGCGCGCCCTCTATGCGCAGCGGTCTGGCCACCGGCGCCAGCAGCGCCTGCAGATCGGTGCGCAGCGCGGCCAGCAGCGCGCCGGCGTCGGCGAATTCGCGCGCGCGCATGCGCCGGCGCAGGCCATCGATCAGCGTCGCGGTGGCGGCCACGCCGACGTCGCCGCCCAATAAGGCGGTTTCCAGCTCGTCCAGCAGTTCCTCGTCCAGGCGCGGGTTGCGGCTGAACAATCCGCTCAGGCTACGCGCCAGCGCGCTGCCGCCCAGACGCTCGCGCCAGCCGCGCGCCGGCGGCGCATTCTGTTGCGCATCGGGCACCGCGTCCGGCGCCGGGACTTGCTTGCGGAACGGCTTGATCATGCAGATACGCGGAACAGCGACAATGCCGGCATGCTAACACCGCGAAATCGAGCTTCCGCTGAGCGGCGGGGCGTGCCGGGCCGCGTACGCATCATCGCCGGCGCGCTGCGCGGCTCGCGGCTCGCGGTGCCCGATGCGCCCGGCCTGCGCCCCACGCCGGACCGCGTCCGTGAAACGCTGTTCAACTGGCTGACGCCCGTGCTGCCGGGCGCACGCTGCCTGGATCTTTATGCCGGCAGCGGCGCACTGGGCATCGAGGCATTGTCGCGCGGCGCGGCGCACGCCACCTTCATCGAGCGCGATGCGGGATTGGCCGCGGCGCTGCGCGGCAATCTCGAGCGTTTGCGCCAGGCCAATGCGCGGGTGGTCGAGGGCGATGCGCTGGCGTTTCTGGCGGGTGCGCCGCAGTGGTTCGACGTGGTGTTTCTCGATCCGCCCTATGCCGCCGGCGCATGGCATGCCGCGGCGCACGCGCTGGCGTCGTGGCTGGCGCCGCGGGCGCGCGTGTATGTCGAGCATCCGGCCGCAGCGCCGGCGCCGGCACTGCCTGCGCACTGGCGGGCGCTGCGCAGCGCGCGCGCCGGGCAGGTGGCCTATGCCCTGTACGAGGTCGATGCGTCGGCCGCGTCCTGAGCGCGGACCCGTCGACCCGAGGGTGTACGCCGTTGCGCCGCCCGTAGCCGCGGGCCGCGACGCGACGACCGGCTTACGGATCGGGCGGGAACGGGCTGCTAAAGTAGCGCCGTGTTCCAGCGGACGCGGCCATGAGCGAATCCCCGCAAACCGGTGCCACGCGGCGCATCGCGGTGTATCCGGGCACTTTCGACCCGATCACCAACGGCCACGCCGACCTCATCACGCGCGCCGCGCCGCTGTTCGAGCGCGTGGTGGTGGCGATTGCCGAGAATCCGGGCAAGCAGCCGGGCTTCAGTCTGGATGACCGTATCGCCCTGGCGCGGCTGGCGCTGGCCGGCCTGCGCAACGTGGATGTGCGCGGCTTCGACATGCTGCTCGCCGATTTCGTGCGCGAGATCGGCGCCGGCGTGATCCTGCGCGGCCTGCGCGCGGTGTCGGATTTCGAATACGAGTTCCAGCTGGCCAGCATGAACCGTCATTTGATCCCCGCCGCCGAGACGCTGTTCCTGACCCCCGCCGAGCAGTACAGCTTCATTTCGTCGTCGCTGGTGCGCGAAATCGCGCGCCTGGGCGGCGACGTTTCCAGCTTCGTGCATCCGGCCGTGCAGCAGGCGCTGCGCCAGCGCTGGCGCCTGCGCCGTCCCGCTGCGTCACAATAGGCGCGCGCCGAGGCGCGCGAGGCCCGGCATATTCAAGACAGAATCCATCGAGAGGAGATCCGACATGCGCAAGACCTACTACGCCGTGGCGCTGGGATTGGGCCTGGCCCTGTCGCTGAGCGCCTGCCACAAGAAGCAGGAAGCCGCCACGCAGCAGGTGGCTGCCGTGCAACGGCCGAGCAACCCCAACGACGTTGCCGGCTGGCAGCAGTACCTGGGCCAGCTGGTGCAGAACAACATGCAGGGCGTGACCAGCAGCAGCCCGTATGTCTACTTCGTGCCGGCCGGCAACGACGCCGCGACCCAGGGCGCGCGCGATCGCCAGCTGCAGCAGGTGCAGGACGTGGTGGCGCGCACCGTGCTGCCGGGCAACATGCTGGCCTTCGGAGGCCCGGACTCCAGCATCACCGCCAAGTTCATCGAGAATGCCTTCAACGGCGCGCAGGCCGGTTCGTTCAAGGGCGTGACCGTGCTGTTCATCGGCGACAAGGCCGACGAGGCTGCCGTGCAGCAGGCGTTGGCGCCCAGCGCCGCGACCTTCAAATTCGTGCAAATGTGAGCGAGCACGCGGCGGGCCACGCGCCTGCCGCGATCCGGCCATGGCCCTGAAGATCACCGACGCCTGCGTCAACTGCGATGTCTGCGAGCCGGTTTGTCCCAACCGCGCCATCGCCATGGGCCCGGAGTACTACCTGATCGATCCGGCGCGCTGCACCGAGTGCGTGGGCCACCACGACGAGCCGCAGTGCGTAGTGGTATGTCCGGTGGAGTGCATCGAGCCGGATGCGCTGCACGCCGAGTCGCACGCTGAGCTTGCAGCCAGGTTCCGTGCGCTGACCGGCGCGACGGAACATGCCGCATGAAGCCGCATCCCTTGCTCGGAAGCCGCCGGCCGGGTGACTTGACGAGGCAGGGATGTCGAGGCTAGTCACCGTCGCCGCGGTGATTGTGGATCGAGGCCAACGATGAAGCTGTGGTCGCTACAGGGCAATTCGCAGAAGCTGGATGG
>JAJYQO010000016.1:6167-44094 GCA_021794575.1 Pseudomonadota bacterium
AAGCCGCCGGCCGGGTGACTTGACGAGGCAGGGATGTCGAGGCTAGTCACCGTCGCCGCGGTGATTGTGGATCGAGGCCAACGATGAAGCTGTGGTCGCTACAGGGCAATTCGCAGAAGCTGGATGGGCGCGCCGGAGTTGTCGCGGGCGGCCGCGGGCCGTACGCGCCGGCGCGCGCCGGCGGCAGGAGCCGCCGGCCGGGTGACTTGACGAGGCAGGGATGTCGAGGCTAGTCACCGTCGCCGCGGTGATTGTGGATCGAGGCCAACGATGAAGCTGTGGTCGCTACAGGGCAATTCGCAGAAGCTGGATGGCGGCGCCATGTTCGGCAACGCGCCGCGCGCGCTGTGGTCGCAGTGGTTGGCGCCGGATGAGCAGAACCGCATTCCACTGGCGTGCCGCTGCCTGCTGGTGGAGGATCTCGACGGCCGCAATGTGCTGTTCGAGACCGGCATCGGAATGTTCTTCGAGCCGAAGCTGCGCGAACGCTACGGTGTGCAGGAAGACCGCCATATGCTGCTCGACGCCCTGGCCGAGCACGGTTTCGGCGAGGACAACATCGACGCGGTGGTGCTTTCGCACCTGCACTTCGACCATGCCGGCGGGCTGCTCGCCGCCTGGCAGCCGGGGGCACCGCCGCGGCTGCTATTTCCGCGCGCGACCTATCTGGTGGGCGCCGAACACTGGCAGCGCGCGCTCAAGCCGCATCCGCGCGACCGTGCGTCGTTCATTCCCGAGTTGCCGGCGCTGCTCGAAGCCAGCGGCCGGCTCGAACGCGTGCGCGGCGCGCACAGCGCCACGCTGGGTCCGCGCGTGCGTTTCCACTATTCCGACGGCCACACGCCCGGGCTGATGCTGGCCGAGATTCAGCCCGCGCCGGATGCCGGCGGCGGCGTGCTGTTCTGCGCCGATCTGATTCCCGGCACGCCATGGGTGCACGTGCCGATCACCATGGGTTACGACCGTTTTCCCGAGCGTCTGATCGAGGAGAAGCAAGCGCTGCTGGACGCTGCCCTGGCGCGCGGGGTGCGGCTGTTCTTCACCCACGACCCCGAAGTCGCGATGGCGGCGGTGACGCGCGATGTGCGTGGCCGCTACGGTGCCGCGCAGCCGCAGCCGGCGCTGACCGGCCAGGCGCTGTGAAGCGCGCCACGCGCCGCATCCTCAAGCAGGAACGCGCGCGCCGCGCGGCGCCGCGCGCGGCGTGGAACTGGCGCGCCTCGCCGTGGCCATGGGCCGCAGCCGGTGCGCTGCTGCTGGTGCTGGCGTTGCTGGTGTCGTGGCGGATCGAGCAGGCCGCGGCGCGTTACCAGCAGGCGCTGCGCGGCGTGGCCGGCAGCGGCGCGCGGGTGGTCGATCTGGGCCGCGCCGCACTGCCTTCGCGCCAACTGCAGGGCGACTGGGTGCGCGTGGTCGGCACGCCCAGGATCATCGAGGCGCCGCGCGATCCCGATTTCAACCAGAGCGCCGACGCCCTGCTGCTGCGTCGCGACGTGGCGATGTTCCAGTGGCAGCAGGTCGACGTCGGCTACCCGGTGTACGAGCTGGAGTGGCAGGATGGGCGCGTCGATTCAGCAGCCTTCGCGCGGCCCGACGGCCATGCCAATCCGACGCTGCCGGTGCGGCCCATGCTGTACCCGGCGCCGCGTGTGCGGCTGGACGGTTTCATCCTCGATCCTGCGCTCATCGAACGCATTCCCGGACACAATGCGCACCCGGTGGACGCGGCCGCGCTGCCGCCCAACCTCGCGGCGACCTTCAGCGCCTACGCGGGTGAGCTGTACAGCGGCGATCCGCGGCGGCCGCGCCTGGGCGACGTGCGCCTGCGTTGGAGCACGGTGGTGCCGCAGCAGGTGACGGTGCTGGCGCGTGTCGATGCGGGTCGTCTGGTGACCGCGCCGGGTGCCGGCGTGCAGCTCGGCGACCGCAGCCTGGGCGATCTGCTGCCGCAACTGCCGCCGCGCCCGCTGGCGATCTGGCCCACGCGGCTGGCGGCGCTGCTGCTGGCGGTGCTGGGCGTGGCGCTGCTGCTGCGCGCGCGCGCGTCGCGCGTCGATCCGCTGCTGGCGCTGCTGGGCGGCATCGCGATGGTGCTGATCGCGCCGGTGCCGGCGTGGATGGCTTACAGCATCGGTCTGGGCATCGGCCTTGCCGCGCTGCTGCTGGCCGTGCTGGTCCTGTTCGGCTGGCGCTGGCACTGGCGCGCGCGGTGCGGTGCGGTGGATCGCGCCGCAGCGTGAAGCACCGACCTGACCGGGGTGCATACCGTTCCCGCGGCCGGCATCGCTGCCGCACAATCCACGCATGAATGCCGCCGACTCCAACGCGCGCCCGTCATGGCTGCTGCCCTTTGCCCTGATCGTCCTGTTGCCGTTCGGGCGTGCGGCCGAGGCGGGTACGCTGGCTCTCGTGGTGCTGTGCGCGGCGTTGCTGCTGCGGCGTCCGCGCAGCCTGATCGATCTGCCTGCCGCGCGCTGGGCGCTGGCGATCTGGGCCTGCTACGAGCTGGCCGCGCTGGGCTCGACGCTGAGCGCGGTGATGCCCGCGCGCACCTGGGAGACGGTACTCGCCATGCTGCGCTACCTGCCGCTGGCGGCGGGCATCGCTTGGGTATTGCGCGATGCGCGGCAGTGCTCGCGCCTGCAGTCGGCCCTCGCGCTGCTGCTGTTGCTGTGGGTGTTGGATGCGTGGATGCAGGCGCTGACCGGCTGGAGCGTCCGCGGCCACGCCGAACCGCACCGGTTGACCGGCATCTTCGGTGCCGGCGATCCCAAGATCGGCCAGGTGCTGGCCACGCTCGCCCCGTTCCTGCTGGCGCCGGCGCGCGCCTGGCGCGGACGGCCGGCGCTGATCGTCGCCGCGCTGTTGCTGCTGGGGCCGATCCTGCTCTCGGGCTCGCGCGCCAGTTGGGTCACCTACGCGCTGGTGCTGGCGGTGTTCATCTGGCGCGAGGCGGGCTCGCTTAGGCGTTTCGCGCTGTGGTCGGGCGCGGCGATGCTGGCCGGAGCACTCGCTCTCGGCCTGGCCTGGCACGTTTCGACGCGTTTCGACGCGCGCATGCAGCGCACGCTGCTGGCACTGCAGGGCAGCGAACAGGGACTCAACGCCGCGCTGTCCTACCGCATCAGCATCTGGGGCGACGCGCTGCGCATGATCGCCGCCAACCCCTGGACCGGCGTGGGCGTGCGCGGCTTCCGCTACGCCTACCCGCGCTACGCGCTGCCGGGCGATCCCTTCGCCACGCCCGCCTCGCGCGAGGGCGCGTTCTACGCGCACCAGATCGTGCTGGAGATCCTCAGCGAGAGCGGCGTGCTGGGGCTGGCGCTGTGGCTGCTGGGCGCCGCGCTGGCGCTGCGCATGTGGCGGCACGCGCCACCGGATGCCCGCGCGCGCGCCTGGCCGGCGGGCGTGGCGGTGCTGGCGGCGGTGTTTCCGTTGAACACCACGCTGGCGTTCTACTCGGCCTGGTGGGGCCTGCTGTTCTGGTGGCTGCTGGCGCTGTGGATCGGCGCGTTAGGCAGCGTGGATGCGGAGCGCGCGCATGGCGCGTGAGCCGCTGTCGCTGGTGGTGACCACGCTGGACAATGCCGCCACGCTGGCGCGCTGCCTCGATTCGGTGCCCTTTGCTGACGAGATCGTGGTGCTCGATTCGGGCTCCACCGACGCCACGCTGCAGATCGCCCGCGCGCATGGCGCGCGCATCGAGCAGCAGGCCTTCGCCGGCTATGCCGCCCAGAAACAACGCGCCATCGACCTGGCCGCCCATCACTGGGTGCTGCTGCTGGACGCCGACGAGGCGCTCACGCCCGCCGCGGCGACGTCCATCCAGCGCGAGCTGGCTGCGCCGCGCGCCGTCGGCTACCGCCTGCCGCGCCGCGAACAGATGTTCTGGATGCTGCAGCCGCGCGGCAGCCGCATCAACGCCCACCTGCGCCTGTTCGACCGCCGCCACGGCGCCATGAACGACACCCCCGTGCATGCGGCGCCGCGGGTACGCGGCCGTGTGCGCAAGCTGCATCGGGCGGTGTTCTTGCACTACGGCGAGCCGGACATCGCCACCAAGGTGCGCAAGCTCAACGACTACTCCAGCGGCATGGCGACGCCGGCGCGCGCGGCGCAGGCGCGCTTCCTGCGCACGCGCATGCTGCTGTACCCGCCGCTGTTCTTCTTGCGCCAGTACTTGCTGAAGCGCTATTTCCTGGGCGGCTGGGCGGGCTACATCAGCGCTGCCAGCGGCGCCTATTACGTCTTTTTGAAGTACGCCAAGCTGTACGAGCGGCAGCGTCTGCAGCGCGGCTCCGGCGCCCGGGAACGGATGCCGTGACCTGTGGTGGGTAGCCAAGGGGCGTCATGTGAGTTAGTGTAGCAATACACTAACTTTCGAGGATCGTGCCGTGCGTCTGCTCCATGTATTCCGGGCTTCGATGCTGGCCACGATGGCCGTTGCGCTCAGCGCCTGCGGCAGTCCGCAGGACGGCGGCATGCAGATCGACGCCGGCACGCACGGCGGCACACTGCATTTGCAAGACGGTGCGGTGGTGATCAGCGCGCGCGACCGGCCCGACGCGCGAGTCGACGCGCAGGGCGCTCTGCGCATCGGTGGCCGCCCGGTGGCGCTGACGGCGCCGCAGCGCGCGCTGTTCGTCCGCTATCACCGCGACGCCTACGCGCTGGTCGACAGCGGCGTGGCCATGGACCAGGCCGGCGCCGCGATGGCCGGCAGTGTGGTGGGCACGGTGGTCAGCCATCTGCTGCGCGGCGACACCCGGGGCATCCACAGTCGGGCCGCTGCCGAGGCCGGCGCGCTCAGGCGGAAAGCCGCAGTGCTGTGTACGCAGTTGGGCGCGCTGCGGCAGGACCAGGATGCTGCCGCCGCCGCACTGCCGGCGTTCGCGCCTTACGCCGTGCTCAGACCCGACGCCGCCAGCCGTTGCCGGCGCGGTCTCGAGGACTGAACGCGCCGGCCAGGTGGGCCGCCGGACGCCCCTCAGGCGGCCTTGCCCAGGCTGGCGATGTCGATCACGAAGCGGTAGCGCACGTCGCCCTTGATCATGCGTTCGTAGGCCTGGTTGATCTGCTGGATGGGGATCAGCTCGATGTCCGAGGCCACGCCGTGCGCGGCGCAGAAATCGAGCATTTCCTGCGTCTCGCGGATGCCGCCGATCAGGGAGCCGGCCAGGCGCTTGCGCCCGCCGATCAGCGAGAACGCATGCACCGGCGTCGGGTCGGGCACGCCCACCAGCACCATGGTGCCGTCGCGGCGCAGCAGGCCGAGATAGGCGTTGTAGTCGTGCTGCGCGGAGATGGTGTCGAGGATGAAGTCGAAACGGCCGGCGTGCTGCGTGAACACGGTCTCGTCCTTGGTGACCAGGAAATCATCGGCACCGAGGCGCCTGGCATCGTCGCGCTTCGACTCGGAATGGCTGAGCACGGTCACGTGCGCGCCCATGGCCTTGGCGATTTTCACCGCCATGTGGCCCAGACCGCCCAAGCCCACCACGGCGATCTTGTCGCCGGCCTCGACGCCGAAGTGACGCAGCGGCGAATACGTGGTGATGCCGGCGCACAGCAGCGGTGCCGCGCGGTCCAGCGGGATGCCCGCCGGGATGCGCAGCACGTAGTTCTCGTCCACGGTGATGCGCGTGGAGTAGCCGCCGTAGGTGGGGCGACTGCGGTCGAGTTTGCCGCCGCTGCGCTCGTAACCGTTGTAGGTGACGCTCATGCCCTCGCTGCAGAACTGCTCCTCGCCGGCCCGGCAGGCCTCGCAGTGGCGGCAGGAATCGACGAAACAACCCACGCCGACCACATCGCCCGCATTCCACCTGGAAACCGCGTTGCCCACCTTGGCCACCACGCCGACGATCTCGTGGCCGGGCACCATGGGGAAGATCGAGCCGCCCCACTCGTCGCGCGCCTGGTGGATGTCGGAGTGGCACACGCCGCAGTACTTGATGTCGATCAGCACTTCGTGCGCGCCGGGTTCGCGGCGCTCGACGGTGAACGGCGCCAGCGGCGCCTTGGCGGCGGGTGCGGCATAGGCGGGGGTTTTCATGGGTGGCCTCCAGTGGCGGTGAAAAGCAAGCGCGAACAATCTGCCGGACCGGTGAGGAAAGCATGGCGCATGAGTCGGGTGACGTCACGGTCAAGCCTTGGTGGCGCGGCGGCGCGCAGCCTTCGATCAAAGCAGTGTTCGATGCCGCTCCCAAGGTCGTGAACACTGAGTTTTCGCATGGCGTCGCGGCTGTCGTCGAGCAGCGCGATTACGGCGCCACGCGCAATGCACCGGGCGCGAGGTCGTCGAGCCGCCACGGACCGATCGCGATGCGCACCAACCGCAGCGTCGGGTGGCCCACGGCGGCGGTCATGCGCCGGATCTGGCGGTTGCGGCCTTCGCGCAGGGTGATCTCCAACCAGGTGTCGGGCACGTTTTTGCGATAGCGAACCGGCGGGTCGCGCGGCCACAGCCAGTCCGGCGCGGGCACGCGCCGCACCTCGACCGGGCGCGTGGGCCCGTCGCGCAGCACGATGCCGGAACGCAGTTGCGCGAGCGCGGCCTCGTCGGGCACGCGCTCGACCTGCACCAGATAGACCTTCGGCGCGTGCCGACGCGGATCGGTCAGACGTTGCGCCAGCGCGCCCTCGTCGGTGAGCAGCAGCAGTCCTTCGGAGTCGTGATCCAGGCGCCCTGCGGCATATAGCCGCCGCCACACCGGATCGCGCGCGAGCGGCGCGCCGGCCGGCGCCGGCGCAACCGGCGGCAGCAGCGCCGCCAGCGTGGGCCGCCCGGTGCGATCGGTGAATTGGCAGAGCGTGCCGCAGGGCTTGTTGAGCAACACGCGCACGCGCGGTTCAGCCCTCGAACTGGGGCAGTTCGTTGCCGTTGCGCGCCGGCTGCGCGCTGCCCGGACGCGGACACACTGACTGCAGGCCGTCCACGTGTTCGTGCAGGCTGGCGGAAACGCCCTGCCACATCGGATCGAGGATGACATCGATGCCCTCGCGGCGCGCCAGCTTGGCGGCCGGCACGAAGTCGGCATCGCCGGTGACCAGTACCAGCTGGTCGACCAGGCGCTTGTGCGCCAGGGATGCGATGTCCAGGCCGATCTTCATGTCCACCTGGGTCTGACGCAGGTCCAGCTCGAAATGCTCGTCGCGCAGGTTTTCCCAGCGCAGCGCGCCGCTGCGCAGGTCCTGCAGCGTCTGGCGCCGCAGCACCCATTCGCCGCGTTCGGTCAGCCGGCCCAGGCGCAGCGCCAGCTTGCGCACGCGCTTCAGCTCGTTGTGCAGCTCGCGGCGGAAAGCGGCCGAGGCGCTGGCGCCGAAGTCCAGCGGTGTACCGCTGATCGGCCGTTCGATGACCTTGTCCAGCGGCGCGCAGTCGTAGAAGAAAATGCGGTACAGCGCGTCCTTGGGCCGCTCCAGTTGCTTCAGGTGATCCAGCGCCATGCCGAACAGCGTGCGCGCCACGGCGCGCGCGTCGCCGGCATCGCGGTCCTCGTAGACCTTGCGGTAGCGCGCCAGGAAATACGCACCGTCGATGAAGATGGCGGTTTTCTGCATGGGAAACTCCATAGGACTTCGCAATGGGACCGGCGCGGCATCGATAGGCCGCGCCGGCGTGGACCGCGCGTTACATCGCGGCGATCAGCCGATCGCCGAACTGCGAGCACTTGACCTCGGTGGCGCCGTCCATCAGGCGCGCGAAGTCGTAGGTGACATGCTTGGCCGCGATGGCCTTGTCCATGGCCGCGATGATGACGTCGGCGGCCTCGTTCCAGCCCAGGTAGCGCAGCATCATCTCGCCGGACAGGATCACCGAACCGGGGTTGACCTTGTCCTGGCCCGCGTACTTGGGCGCGGTGCCGTGGGTGGCTTCGAACACGGCGTGGCCGGTGATGTAGTTGATGTTGCCGCCGGGCGCGATGCCGATGCCGCCGACCTGCGCGGCCAGCGCGTCGCTGAGGTAATCGCCGTTGAGATTGAGCGTGGCGACCACGTCGTACTCGGCCGGGCGCAGCAGGATCTGCTGCAGGAAGGCGTCGGCGATAACGTCCTTGATGATCAGGCCGGCGCCGGGCTTGCCCTCGGGAATCACGTGCCAGGGACCGCCGTCGAGCTCGACCGCGCCGTAGAAGTCGCGCGCCACCTGGTAACCCCAGTCGCGGAAGCCGCCCTCGGTGAACTTCATGATGTTGCCCTTGTGCACCAGGGTCACCGATTTGCGGCCGTTTTTGATCGCGTAGCCGATGGCGCTGTGCACCAGGCGCTCGGTGCCCAGCCGGCTGACCGGCTTGATGCCGATGCCCACCTCGATCGGCAGCGTGCGCTTGGGCGCGCCCACCGACTCCAGCAGCGCCAACCAGTCGTTGACGCGGCTCTGGGCACCGAAGCGGATCTTGGCGAAGGCCTGCGGGAACTCGCGCTGCAGAAAGTCCAGCACCTTCTGCGCGTCGCTGCCGCCGCCGGCCCACTCGATGCCGGCATAGATGTCCTCGGTGTTCTCGCGCAGGATCACCATGTCGACCTTGCCCGGATCCTTGACCGGCGAGGGCACGCCCTTGAACCAGCGCACCGGGCGCAGGCATACGTACAGGTCCAGCATCTGCCGCAGCGCCACGTTGAGCGAGCGGATGCCGCCGCCCACCGGCGTGGTCAGCGGACCCTTGATCGAAACCAGATAATCGCGGCAGGCCTGCACGGTACTGTCCGGCAGCCAGGTGTCGAACTGCTTGAAGCTCTTCTCGCCGGCGTAGACCTCCATCCAGTGGATTCTGCGCGTGCCGCCGTAGGCCTTGGCCACCGCGGCGTCGAGCACGCGCACGCTGGCACGCCAGATGTCCGGACCGGTACCGTCGCCCTCGATGAAGGGAATGATCGGGTTGTGCGGCACCTGCAGGCGGCCGCGATCGATGGTGATCTTGGCGCCGCCGGCGGGGACGACGGGTTGGGGCTCGCTCATGGCAACTCCTTCAAGCAGGGCGGCGGGGCCGCGAAAGCGTCTATTGTCGCCCCTCGCCTGCCGCGCAGAAAGCGGCGGATGCGGCGGCTCAGTTTCCGGGCGGGACTGCGCCAACACCGCCGCGGCGCATCGCCAGCGCGCGCTGGTCGGGCCAGGCCAGCGTGGCGCGGCGGTTGTGGCGCAGCAGCCATTGCCGCCAGCGGCGTTTGCGCAGCAGGCGCAGAAAGTGCGGCGAGGGCATGCGGCCGCGCCCCAGCACGTGCAGCCAGCGACCGTCGCTGGCCAGCCGCAGGCCGAGCCGGCGCGCCAGTGCCTGCAGCGCCGGCACGCTGAAAAAACCGATGTGCTGGCCGCCCTCGAGCATGTAGTAGTGCCACTGGCCGGGCCGGTTGTCGTGCGCCGGCAGCAGCTCGCTGCTGAGGATCAGCGTGTCGGCCTCCTGCGACCAGGCGTGCAGACTGCCCAGCGGATCCGGCAGATGCTCGATCACCTCGAAGGCGGTCAGCACGCCGTAGCGTGCGCCGGGCTCGGCCTCGAAGCCGCGCGCGAACAGGTTCTGGCAATACGGATCGCGCCAGCGGAAGTCGTAGCCGCGGTCGCGCAGCAGACGCACCAGTAGGCCGCTGCCGCCGCCGTGATCGAGGCAGGTGCCGGTATCGGGCCAGTGCCAGGCCAGCAGCGCGGCGGTGCGCTCGGCCAGGTCGATGTTGCGCGCCGCGATGCCGGTGTCCAACGCATCCAGCGCGTGGTCGGCATAGGCCTCCTGCAGCCAGTGCGGGTTTTCCACGCGCACGTAGCCGCAGGCCTCGCAGCGCAGGTAGCGGGCGGGATGGCGGCCGCGCACCAGAGCCTCGGCGAAGGGTGATTCCGGCGCGCCGCAGATCGGGCAGCTCATGGCGTCATTTGACGTTGCGTAGATCCCAGTGCGGGCCGATTAGCCAGGTCAGGCGCTGCGCGATGATCTTCATCGGCAGGCCGCTGCGGATCTCCAACTCCACGTGCAGGTCGCGCTGCGTCGCGCGCACGCCGGCGCCGGCGTCCACCGCAGCCAGCGCGGCGGGCACCTTGTCCGGCTCGGTCTGCAGCGCGCGCCAGCGTTCGAACAGCGTCGGTCGCTGCAGGGCGTCTTCGATGGCCTCGGCCAGCGCCTGCGGGCTATTGCCGGCGAAAGCCAGCGCCGGTTCGGCGCCGCGCGCGCGGGTGAAGTGCTCGATATGGATCAGGAACAGGCTCATGGCAATTTTCCTGCGGCCGCTAACCGCATGATTGCAGAGCCGCCAGCACCGGCGCCAAGGTGCGCGCGGCGGCGGCGGTGGCGGCGTCGTGTGCAATCACGCCCAGGCAGGGTGCCGGCAGGCGCGTGCGCAGCGTGTCCAGGTTGCGTTCCGGCTCCAGCATGGCCGGATCGATGCGATTGCCGATCCAGCCCAGCAGCGTGCAGCCGTCGGCCGCGATGGCGCGTGCGCTGAGCAGCGCGTGGTTGAGGCAGCCCAGGCGCAGGCCCACCACCAGGATCACCGGCAGGCCCAGCACGCGCGCGAGATCGCCGGCCACGAGGGTATCGGACAGCGGCGCCAGCCAGCCGCCGACGCCCTCGACCACCACCACGTCCGCGCATGCGGCCAGGCGCGCATACGCCGCCTGTACCGGCGCCAGCTCGACGCGCCTGCCATCCGCGGCCGCGGCCAGGTGCGGCGAGACCGCCGCGGCGTAGGCCAGCGGATTGACGTCGGCATAGTCGGGCGATCCCGAACTCGCAGACTGCAGCGCCAGCGCATCATCGTTGCGCAGGCCCTCGGCCGTGGCCACGCAGCCGCTGGCGACCGGTTTCATGCCGACCGCGCGCAGGCCGGCGCCGCGCAGCGCGTGCAGCAGCGCCACGCTGACGAAGGTCTTGCCGATACCGGTATCGGTGCCGGTGATGAACACGCTGTTGCGCATGGCTGAGCATGGCCGCATGTGGACAGATGCGATCATTGTGCGTCGCTTTGTCCCGGAGGTCAGCCGTGCACGCCATGCAAAACCTGCAGCACTTGTCCAAGCGTGCGCTGTATGCCGCGCTGGCGCGCGAGGCAGAAGCCTTGCTGGCCGGCGAGCGCGACTTGATTGCCAACGCCGCCAACCTCGCCGCGCTGGTCTGGCAGCAGGTGCCGCAGATCAACTGGTGCGGGTTCTATCTGCTCAAGCCCGATGGCGACCTGCTAGTCGGCCCGTTCCAGGGCAAGCCCGCCTGCGTGCGCATTGCCATCGGACGCGGTGTATGCGGCCACGCCGCGGCCACGCGGCGGACGCAGGTGGTGGCTGACGTCAATGCGTTTCCCGGGCACATCGCCTGCGATGCCGATTCGCGCAGCGAGATCGTGGTGCCGCTGTTGCGCGCGGACGGTGCTCTGCTCGGCGTGTGGGACGTGGACAGCCCCGAGCCGGGGCGTTTCGATGCCGAGGATCGGGACGGCATGGAGGCGCTGTGCCGGGTGTTCGTGGCCAGCATCGGCTGAGAATCCGCGAGCGGACGCCTTTGCCGGACGCCCAGGACCGGCCCGGCAGCGGCACGCAATCCGTGCGCGGGTTCTGGGCGGCGTTCAGACGTTGCGGGGTGGCGCCGCCAGCATCGCGGCCAGCGCGCCGCGCGCTTCGTCCAGACCGGTGCCGGCAGGTGCGGAAAACGCCTGCACGGAGAGCACGCCGCCGATCTCCTGCAGCGCGCGCCGCACCTGCAGCAACGTTTGCGCGCACTGGCCGCGGCCCAGCTTGTCGGCCTTGGTCAACAGCACGTGGCAGGGCAGGGCGCAGGCGGCGCAGAAGGCCAGCATCTGCGTGTCGAAGGGCGTCAGCGGATGGCGGATATCCATCACCAGCGCCAGTCCGCGCAGGCTGCGTCGCCGTTCCAGATAGTCTTCCAGTGCCGCACGCCACTGCGCGCGCACGGCCGCAGGCACTTTGGCATAGCCGTAGCCGGGCAGGTCGACCAGGCGCCGCCCGTCGGGTAACGCGAACACCACCAGGTGCTGCGTGCGGCCGGGCGTGCGTGAGGTGCGCGCGAGACCGTGCACGCCGACCAGCGCGTTGAGCGCGCTGGACTTGCCGGCGTTGGAGCGTCCGGCGAAGGCGATCTCGGCGCCGGCATCGGCGGGCAGCGCGCGTGGGTCGGGCGCGGACAGCACGAAGCGTGCGCCGAGCAGGGGGTTGCTGGACATCGTGGCAGCGCGCGGCGAGCGGTTTGACCGTCCTCGGAGGCGCAAGGATAATCCAGCCGCATCAGGCATCGGCGCGTTGCATGCGCCTGCGCGCGACCGGTTCTGGCACTTGCGGAGAATATCCATGAAGCTGATCAGCACGATGGTTCTTGCCGGCGCCGCGCTGCTGCTGGCCGCCGGCGCACATGCCGAGGGCGCCATGCCCGCCGGCACTGCCGCGGCCGGCAAGGCCAAGTCTGCGGTATGCGCCGCCTGCCACGGCATGGACGGCAACTCCACCGATCCGCAATATCCCAAGTTGGCCGGCCAGCAGGCGTCGTACATCTACCGCCAGCTCGTGCTGTTCAAGAGCGGCGTGCGCAAGAATCCGATCATGCTGGGCATGGCCACGCCACTGTCCAATCAGGACATGGCCGATCTTGCCGCCTACTTCTCCGCGCAGAAGATCATGACCGGCGTGGCCGATCCCAAGCAGGTAGCGATGGGGCAGGCGCTGTACCGCGGCGGTGACCGCGCCACCGGCGTGCCGGCGTGCATGGCTTGCCACGGACCGGACGGTCTGGGCAATCCCGGCGCCGTGTACCCGCATCTGGCCGGCCAGCACGCGCAGTACGTCAACGCGGTGCTCACCGCCTGGCACGGCGGCGATGCCTGGGGCACCAGCACGCATGCGCTGATCATGCCGACCATCGCCAAGCGACTGACCAGCGCGCAGATCGCCGCGGTGGCCAGCTACATCGCAGGCCTGCACACCGCGGCTCCGATCGCGCGCAATCCGTCCGGCGTCAACGCCTCGGCCTTCGCGCAGGGCACGACGCCGTAGATATGCCTCCACTCCGCGTGGACCAGGTCCGCATCACGAGGTTGCACATCATGTGGAAGTCCCTGCTTCTTGGCGGTGCGTTGAGCCTCGCGCTGGCGGCCTGTTCCTCTTCGCAGGCGCCCGCCGGCAGCGCCGCGGGTACGGCGGCGTCGACTGCCGGCGCGGCACAGGCCGGCAGCGTCGCGGTGCCCGTACCCACAGCGTCGGCGGCCGGCGCGGCCAGCGTCGCAGCAGCGGCCAGCACCGCGACGTCGAGCGTGCCGGCCTCCCCGGCAAGCAGCGGCGGCGGTACGCCGGTGGCAGCGCCTGCCGACACCGGGCAGTGGGTGGAGGGCAAAAACTACTTTCGCATCGAGCCGGCGCTGCCCACCGATCACCCCGACCATGTGGTGGTGACCGAGGTGTTCTCGTGGGGTTGCCCGGCCTGCAATCAGTTCCAGCCCTACGCCGATCTCATCCGCAAGAGCCTGCCGGCTTACGTGCACTGGCAGTATCTGCCGGCCGCGTTCATTCCGCCGGAGGACTGGCCGCTGTTCCAGCGCGCCTACTACACCGCGCAAGCGCTGGGTCTGGACAATCCGACCACGCACGATGCCATGTTCAAGGCGATCTGGACGCCCGGTGGTCCGCTCAACACCTACACTGGTCTGGGTACCGCGCAGCCGCGCGTCAAGCAGAACCTGCCCACCCTTGCCGACGTGGCCCGGTTCTATGCCAAGTACGGCGTCGACCCCAAGACCTTCGAAGCCACCGCGGAATCGTTCGCGGTCAACGCGCGCATGAAACGCGCCGACCAACTGATCAAGGCCTACGGCGTGGACAGCACGCCCACTATCGTGGTCAACGGCGCCTACCGCCTCAACGTGGCCTCCGCCGGTGGCCTGGCGCAGACGCAGCAATTGGTGCATTACCTGGCGCAGAAAGAAGCCGCCGCCATGCATTTGAAGCAGTGAGGCGCCCGTCATGTTCAGGCCGCTGCTGACCGTCTTGCTGGCACTGCTATTCGCGGGTGCCGCGCATGCGCAGAGTGCGCCGGCCATGGTGATGTACCAGCCGGGCGTGAACTACCAACGCATCATCCCGGCGCGGCCGCTGGATGCGACGGCCAGGCGCATCCAGGTGATCGAGGTGTTTTCCTACGCCTGCCCACATTGCTACGAGTTTCAGCGCTATGCGCATGCATTGCGCAAATCGCTGCCGGCCAACGCTGAGTTCGTGCGTCTGCCGGCCGTGTTCTGGCCGCAGTGGGAGCCTTACGCACGCGCCTATTTCGCCGCGCGGAAGTTCGGTGTGGCCGATAAAGCCAACCAGGCGCTGTTCGACGCGATCTGGGTCAAGCGCCAACCACTGCATTCGCTGGAACAGTTGGCGGGTTTCTACGCGCGCTATGGCGTGCAGCCGGCGGCGTTCTTGAAGATGGCGCGATCGCCGGCAGTGACCGGCGAAATGCGGCACGCCATGCAGCTCGAGCAGGCCTGGGGCGTCAACGGCACGCCGGCAATCGTGGTCGATGGCGCCTGGCGCAGCGGCGCGGTGCAAAGCTACTCGCAACTGGTCGACGTGGCGCGCTTCCTGGTGCAGCAGGCCGAGGCCGCGCGCGCGCCGCGCGCGCATTGAGGTCACGCACGTGACCGCGCGGCGCGTCCATTCGCGACGGCCGGCGCCGGTGCCGATAGCCGCGGTACTGCGCCTGCTCAGTTGTAACATTCTGGCCGGGGCGCGCATCGAGCGCTATCGCCAATACTTCACGCGCGGGCTGACCCATGTGCTGCCGGGTCCGGGCAAGCAGGCCAACCTCGACCGGCTGGCCGATCTGGTCGCGCAGTTCGATCTGGTCGGCCTGCAGGAAGCCGATGCCGGCAGTCTGCGCTCGGGTTTCCTCAACCAGACCCAGTACCTGGCGCAGGCGGCCGGCATGCCGTACTGGAGCGACCAGCCCAATCGCCATGTGGCGCGCCTGGCGCGATCGGCCAACGGTTTGCTCAGCCGTATCGCGCCGCATGAAGTACTGGATTACCCGTTGCCGGGGCGCATCCCCGGCCGCGGCGCCCTGCTGGCGCGTTATCGCGAGGGCACGCGGGCGTTGACGGTGGTGGTGGCGCACCTGTCGCTGGGGCCGCAAGCGCGTGCGCGCCAACTCGATTTCATCACCGAACTGCTGACCGACGACGGGCACGCGGTGCTGATGGGCGATCTCAATTGCGCCTGGCCCGGTCCGGAGCTGGAGCGGCTGTTCGCGCGCACGCGTCTGCAGCCGCCGCGCGATGCGCTGCCTACCTATCCCAGCTGGCGGCCGCGTCGCGCCATTGACCATATCCTGACCAGTGACGGCATCGAAGTGCTGCAGCGTTGGACACCGCCGCTGGCGTTTTCCGACCATCTTCCTCTGGCTGCCGAGATCCGCCTGCGCGCATCATCCGCGATTGCCGGGTCGGCGCGGCAATGAAAAGGGCCACCCTCGCGGGTGGCCCTTGCTGCATGCGACGGCAGTGCAACGCTCAGAATTTCAGCGTCGCCTGGACATAGCTGAAGCGTCCCGGCAGGTCGTAGTTGCTGGCATCGTAGCCGTTCAGTGAGCACGACAGACACACCGGCGGCTCCTTGCCGAACAGGTTGTTGATGCCGGCGTTGACGACCAGATCCAACGCCAGCGGCACGCGCCAGCTCACGCGCACGTCATGGTAGGTGACCGCGCCGAGGTAGTGCGTGTTGTTGGGCCCGTTGCAGATCGGAAAGCCGGTGGCGCCGGCGCAGTCCTCGGTCAGGCCGCTCATGTAGCGCATGCGCCAGTCGGCCGACCACGCGCCGCGCGACCACATCAGGTCGTTGATGGCGCGCCAGCGCGGAATGCCGCTGTCGTTGACCTCGACGCCGGGCTTGCGCGGGCCGTACACGCCGGGCGAGGTCTGCTCGCTGAAGGTGCCCACGTAGGTGGTGCCGAAGGTGTTGCTGAGGCGTCCGAACGAGAACTCCGGCAGCGTCCACTTGATGGTGAGATCGGCGCCGCTGGTGTCGATGCGGCCGATGTTGCGCAGGGTGTTGTTGAAGCCGTCGATGTTACCGGTGGCGTTGCGATGAATGCCCTGGCAGAAAGGCGAACCGGCGTTGCCGCTGGCCACACAGTCGTCGAGCTGCGTCTGCGCATCCAGTGCCTGGATGGCGTTGCGCACGGTCACGCGGTAGTAGTCGGCGGTGATGTCCAGCCGCTGCGCCCAGCCGGCGCCAACCGCCCAGTCGGGGCTGTAGATGCCGCCCCAGGTCAGCGTACGCGCCTTCTCCGGCTGCAGCAGCCGGTTGCCGCCGGTGGTCACCGAGATCTGCGGGTTGGGCTGACTGTAACTGGCCGGCACACCCAGCGCCGCGCAGTTGGCCGCAGTGGTGGGATTGGCGATCGGCGCCGAGCAGGGATCCTGCAGGGTGGCGTCGAAACGCGCCGGCGAGCCGTACAGTTCGCCGATGGCGGGCGCGCGGAAACCCTGGCCCCAAGTGCCGCGCAAGGTCAGTTGCTTGTCCACCTGCCAGCGCAGGCCGGCCTGGCTGTTGGTGGTGCCGCCGAAGGTGGAGTAGTTGGAATAGCGCGAAGCCAGATCGATGTTCAGCGCTTCGACGAAGGGCTGGTTGGCCAGCAGCGGCGCATTGGCCTCCAGATAGAACTCGTTGACGTTGTATGCGCCGGAGGTGGGCAGTGAGGGAACGCCGTTGGATTCGCCGGCCACCACCACCGCGTCGGGCTGGTAGTAGCCCGAATAGCGTCGCGACTCGACGCCGGTGGCGAACTTCACATCACCGGCCGGCAGCGCGAACAGCGGACCGTTCAAGTTGGCACTGTACAGCTCGATGTCGTTGGCGCTGTTGTCGTGCTCGATGTAGCCGATGTAGGCCAGCATGGCCGGGGTTATGGTGCCCGGGCCACCGAACAGATTCAGCGGCACGCAGTTGCCGGTGCACTGGCTGACCGGGCCCAGCGCGCGCTGGATGTGGGCGATGTTGTAGGTGCCCTGCACGGTCTGCGTGGCGCTGTTGCTGCCGCGCGAGTAGTTGACGTCCCAGAAGTAGTCGCGGTCGTTCCAGCTGAAGCTGCCGGTGAGGCCGGTGGCGAACTCCCAGGTGTTGACGGTCTGGCTGAAGATGCGCGGTCCGCCCTCGAGCGGGCGGCGGCCGATCAGGATCAGGTTGCCGGTGGTGGGGTTGGCATCCAGCGTGAAACCGAACGGGTTGTACGGGTTGGTCACGTCCACGCCGACCGTATCGGCCAGGCCGCCGGTGCCGGCGCCCGGACCCAGGAAGATCGGCTCCGGTGCCGCCTGGTTCTTGGAATTGCGCTGCACGTACAGGCCGCGCATGTACCAGGTGATGTCGTCGGTGAGCTGGTAGCGCGTGCTGGCGAACACCGCGTCGCGCTTGTTGGGCGTCAGCAGCAGATTGTAGGGCGCGAAATTGAAACGGTCGGCGGTGGTGAAATTGTGGAAGTCGGTGGGATACACGGCGCCGTTGGGGTAGCTGCCGTTGAGGGTGATGTTCTCGAATTGATTGGTGTTGGGATCGATGAAGATGTAGCGCCCGGTCGGCGTGGCCGAGGAGCAGTTGGCCAGGCCGGTGCCCGGCACGCAGGCCGCGCCGGACTGGCTCCACGCGCCCGAGCTGATGGCGTTCTGCTTGACGTGCTCGTAGTCGATGAAGAACTCGCCGCGATCGAACTTGCCCCCCAGCGAGGCGGTGCCGGTGCTGGTCATGCCGCCGGAAAGCTTGTCGTAGCCGCCGACGTAGTAGCTGACCGCGGCGCCGTTTTGCGTGCGCTTGGTGATGATGTTGACCACGCCGCCGACGGCGTCCGAGCCGTACAGCGCCGAGGCGCCGTCGGGCAGAATCTCGATGCGCTCGATGATGCTCACCGGGATGGTGTTGAGATCCACCGCAGCGGAAACGCCGGAAGCCGAGGATTCGTTCACCCAGCGCAGACCGTCGACCAGGATCAATGTGCGCTTGGCGCCGAGGTTGCGCAAGCTGAGCGTGGCCGAACCCGAACCCACGCCCGAACCGTCCGGCGGAAAGCCGAAGTTGCCAGCCGAGTTGAACTTGGTGTTCAGCGCCGAACCGGACTGTGAGAGTTGCTGCAGGATGTCGCCCAGACTGGTCAGGCCGGTCTGTGCGATCTGCTGCGCAGTGATCACGGTGGTGGGCGTCTGCGTGGCGATCTCGGCACCGCGGATGCGCGAGCCCAGCACCTGCACGGCTTGCAACTGTTTGGCGTTCTTGCTGTCCGGCGTGGTTGCGGTGTCCTGCGCATGCGCGATCATGGGCAGGCAGAAGACCGCGGCGATGGCCGCGGCCAACATGCGCTGGCGTAAGGTATGTGTCATGGCTATTCCCCGGGGATTTGGATGGATGCCGTAACTTTTCTGTAGCTAAGGCGCGCCGAATCTAACGAACTATTGACGTTTTTGCTACAAGATGGATACGACAACGGCACAATCGAGCAAGATTGATTCAGCTGCACGCGACAACCCCGGCCTGCGATTGCTGGCGCTGCTGCCGGCCGCCCTTGCCGCTGCGCTCGCCGTCTGGGCGCGCGATGGTCTGATCGAGCCGCATGCGCAGGCACAGGCCTGCCTGGCCGGCGCAGGTGGCGCGGCCTGCATCCTGCGGGAGTTGCTAGTGGCCGCCTTCAACAGCGGCGCGCTTGGCCTGGCAGCAGTGCTGGCCATGGCATTGGCCCTGCTCTGGCGACGCACGGCCAGCGCTGCGCTCAGCCTTGCGCTGGGCGCGGTGGCGCTGATCTTGTATAGCGTTCAGTCCGGGGCGTTGGCGCTGCTGGTGGGCGCGTTGCTATTGTTGCCGCCTGCCGCCGCCGCGTCCGCACGCCGGCGCAGCGTGGAATAGGCCAGCAACGCATTGATCGCCAGCCAGCACCACGCGTAAGGATTCAGCAGCGCTTCCTGCAGCACGCCGGCCAAACCCAGCAGCAGCGCCGCCAGTGCCAGCGCGCGTGCGCGTGGGCCATGCAGCAGCGGCGCGCCGTGCAGCAGGCGCAGCAGCGCCACCCCCAGCGCGATGGGGATGAACGCCGGCAGTGGCCAATCGCGATAGCGACCATCGAACACCAGCAGCAGATCCAGATACGTCGCCACAAACAACGCGGTGAAGCTCAGCTGCGCAAGGCGCTCGGGATGGGCAATGCGGCCGTTGCGCAGCAGCGTGCCCAGCGCATCCAGCAACAACCACGCAGCGCACAGCAATCCCGCACCGAGCAGCCCCCACCAAACCCATTGCGCAGCGTCCCAGGCTGCCGCCGTGGCCATGCGCAGCAGTGCCCACGACGCCAGCCCAGTGCCGGCACCGGCCAGCGCACCGCAGATGCGCATGGTGCGGCCGCCGCGCCATGCGCCGATGACGGCGCCCAGCAGCAGCGGCAGCAGCGCCCACCAAGCGCGTGGATCCTCGGTCACGGGACCGCTCCACGCGAACTTGGGGTGAGCTCGCGAATCGTAGATGCCCCACGAGCCACCGACGGTGCCCTCCAGCGCCCGCTTCCAGGGCTGATCGAAGGCCTCGATGAGGTTGTAGCGCTGCTGGTGCGCCTGTGCCCAGGCGACGAAACCGCGCAGATAAGCGGCTTCGTTGACCCGGCTTGGTACGGCATCGCGACGCGCGCGGCCGGCACTGGGCCAGCCGGTCTCGCCGATGAACACCGGCTTGCCCGGAAACGCCTTCTGCACGCGTGCGGTCAACTGCGCCACCCGTGCGATCGCCGCGTGTACGGGTACCGGTCTGTCGGCCCAGTACGGCAGCATGTGCACGGTGATGAAGTTGACTGCCTGCGCCAGCGCTGGGTGGCGCAGCCATTCTCTCCAGACGTCGGCGTAGGTCACCGGCAGGCCGGTGGCCGCATGCACGGTGCGCAGGTCGGCCAGCAGCACGCGTGCGGGCTGATCGCCGCGCAGTAGTACCTCGTTGCCGACCACGATGGCGCGGATGCTGCCGGGTGGCGCGGTGCGCGCCACCGCGATGGCATGCGCGATTTGACGCGCGTTGGCGCGCGCATCCGGCCCGATCCACACGCCCAGCAGTACCTGCATGCCGTAGTGCGCGGCGATGGCCGGCACCTGGTCCAGCCCCTGCGCCACCGAGTAAGTGCGCACGCAGCTGAAGTGCCGGGCCAGCAGCGCCAGATCGCGCTCGATGTGAGCGCGACCGATATGCATATCGTGCCGCAGCGGACTCTCGCCGGGCAGATGGAACGGTTCGTAGGACACGCACTGCAGCCGCGCCGGGATGCTGCCCGGCAGCGCCACCGGCCACAGCAGCATGCCCAGCCACACCAGACCGCCGAGCAGGGCCAGTGCCAGCGCGGCCAGCACGGCGCTGCGCGCGCGCCGGCTGTGGTCGTCCGGGTACGCGCTCATCCGCCGCTGACGATCAGCACGCCGACCACCAGCAGGAAGCCGGCGAAAACGCGCTTGAGCATGGGCGCGGGCAGACGGTGCGCCAGCCGCACGCCGAACTGCGCGGTGATCATCGAGGCGATGGCCGTGGCCGCGGCGGCGGGCAGAAACACATAGCCCAACGTCCCGGTCGGTAGCGGCTGTGCCGGCGCGCGCAGCGCGATCATGTAGCTGGTGGCGGCGGCCAGGCTAATCATCAGCCCGGCGGCTGCGCTGGTGGCCACCGCGCGCACCGGCTTGACGCCCAGCGTCACCAGCAGCGGCACTGTCAGTGAGCCGCCGCCGATGCCGACGATGGCCGAGATCGTGCCGATGCCCAGACCCGCCGGGAGCAGCCACGACGAGCGCGGCACGTGTTCCGCGTGCGGTTCGCGTGTCCGGCCGCAGGCCATGCGCCAGGCCATGAACAGACAGAACGCCGCGATCACCACACGCAGCAGTGGTCCGCTCATCAGCTGCGCCAGATGCGCGCCGATGAAGCCGCCCAGCAGCAGTCCTGGGGCCAGCCGCAGCAGGGTCGGAAACATCACCGCGCGGCGCCGCAGTTGGGCGTAGGTCGAGGACGCGGCCGTCAGCACGATACCCGCTAGTGACGTGGCCACCGCGACGTGCATCACCTCGCTGTGCGGGATGCCCAGCGTCGGCAGGGTGAAGCTGAACGCCGCCACGATCAGCAGGCCGCCGCCGATGCCCAGCAGTCCACTCAGGAAACCGGCGCTGGCGCCAGTCAGCACATACAGCAGCAGGTCCAGCAGCATCGGCCAACTCGCGGACAGGATGGGACGTGGCAACGCTTGATGCCGTGCGGCGCGCGGCGCTCCCGATGCGGTGCACGCTAGAATCGCGTGCTCGGGAGTGCCGCAGTATGCCAAGGCTACGCACGCGCCGGCAGGCGCGCATCACACGCTGGCTCGCCGGCCTGATCATGGCTGCACTGGCGCTGCCGTACGCCGCGCGTGCCGTCGATGCCGGGCTGCAGCGGCAGCGCGAGCAGTTCGCGCAGGCTTACACCGAGGCGCAGCGTGGCGATCCCGGCTGGGTGCGCGCTGCGCGGGGGTTGCGCGACTATCCGCTGTATCCCTACCTGGAGGCAGCCTGGCTGCTGCACGATCCGGACAGTGACGATGCGGCGCGCGTGCGCGCCTACCTGGCCCATTACGGCAATCTGATTCCGGGCCGCGAGGTGCGCCGCGCCTGGCTCGACGCGCTGATCCGCCAGCGGAATTGGACGCGCTATCTCGAGTTTTATGCGCCGCATCTCGGCAGTGCCTATGACTGCCGCGCGCTGCAGGCGCGGGTGGAGCTGGGCGGCACGCTGGCCTACGACGGGCGCTTCGAGACCCTGTGGCTGCGGCCACGCCTGCCCGACGCCTGCGCCGCGCTGCTGGGCCGTGCCGCTGAACAGGGTCTGCTGACGCCGGCGCGGTTGTGGGCGCGCATCGAGCTTGCGGTCCGAGCGGGCGCGGCCGGCACGGTCAAGCAGACGGCAGCCTGGTTGCCGGCTTCGCAACGAGCCGGCGCGCTACGTCTGGCGCTGGCGTTGGACGATTCCGCCAGCGCGCTGGCCGGCGCTGCGCAGTGGCCCGACACTGAACACGCGCGCCAGGCGCTGGTATTGGCGCTGACGCGGCGCGCGCGCGCCGATGCTGACGCCGCGCGCGCCGCCTGGGACGCGCTGCGCGGACATTTCAATCTGGACACCAGCCAGCGCGATCGCGTCGAGGCAGCGCTGGCGCTGTTCGCCGCCACCAGCTTAGAGCCCGGCTCGTTGCAGGCCCTGGCGGCATTGCCGGATGCCGCACAGAACGCGCTGACCCGCGCGTGGCGCGTGCGCGTGGCGCTGGCACGAGGCGACTGGCAGGCGGTGCTGACGGCCGTGCGCGCCATGCCGCGGGCGCAGCGCGAGAACAACGAATGGCGCTACTTCGAGGCGCGCGCGCTGGCCAAGCTGGGCCACAAGGCGCAGGCCGAGGCGCGCTGGCGAGCGCTGGCGCGCAGTCCTACCTATTACGGGTTCCTGGCCGCCGACCGCGTGCGGCGCGACTACGCGTTGTGCCCGCGCGATCCGCCGACCAGCGCCGCGGCGCTGGCCGCGGTGCTGGCCGATGCCGGGCTGCGCCGTGCGTTCGAGTGGTACGCGCTGAACCGACTGACCCACGCGCGCCGCGAGTGGGATGATGCGCTGCCCGGTCTGGATGCCGCGCAGCGCTATGCGGCCGCAGTGCTGGCGCATCGGCGCGGCTGGGTGGACCGACCGATTTTCCTGCTCGACCAAGGTGAGAACCTGCGCGACTACAGCTTGCGCTTTCCGCTGGCGGAGCGCCGCCAGGTGCTGCGCGACGCGCGCGACGCGGGCATCGACCCGGCCTGGGTGTACGCCACCATCCGCACCGAGAGCGCATGGGTGAGCAACGTGCGTTCCGGCGCCAATGCCATCGGCTTGATGCAGCTGCTGCCGGTAACCGCCGCGCAGCTGGCGCATCGCGATGGGTTGCCCTGGGCGGGCGCGGACAGCCTGGTCGATCCCGGCGTCAACATCCGGTTCGGCACCCGCTACCTGGCGCACCTTGCCGATCGCTTCGGTGGCCAGTGGCTGGCCAGCGCCGCCTACGATGCCGGCCCGCAGATCCTGCAGCACTGGCTGGATGCGCGCCCCGATCTGCCCGCCGACGTGTTCGTGGCCACCATCCCGTATGCTGAAACGCGCAGCTACGTGGAGAGCACGCTGGCCTTCAGCGTGATCTACGACTGGCGGCTTGCGCAAGATCCGGTGCGCATCAGTGCGCGCATGCTGCCCGCGGGCGATGCGTATCGGGTGCCCGATGCGCAGGTGCCGCACGCGGCGGTGGGGTGCAGCGTGGCCGATCTGGCCGCGCAGGGTGGAACGTCACTGCCGGAACCGCTGCCCGCACCGCCCGCGCGCGGCATGCCGGCGCCAACGGCCAGCGTGGCGGTTCCCGCGCCCGCGGAGAACCGGCGATGAGCACGGCAACAACGATGCGGGTGATCGAGATCAGCGCGCCCGGCGGCCCCGAGGTGCTGCGTCTGGTCGAGCGCGCGCGTCCGCGGCCCGGCGCGGGCGAGGTGCTGATCGAGGTGCACGCCGCCGGCGTCAACCGGCCGGACTTGGCGCAACGCGCCGGCACCTATCCACCGCCGCCCGGCGCCTCCGATCTGCCCGGGCTGGAGGTGGCCGGGCGCATCGTCGCGCTGGGCCAGGGCGTCGCCGGCTGGCAGATCGGCGCGGCCGTCTGCGCGTTGTGCAATGGCGGCGGTTATGCCGGATACGTCAGCGTTCCGGCGGGCCAGTGCCTGCCGTTGCCGCACGGCTTCAGTATGGTCGAGGGCGCGGCCGTGCCGGAAACCTTCTTCACCGTGTGGAGCAACCTGTTCATGCGCGGCCGGCTGGCCGCGGGCGAGACGCTGCTGGTGCACGGCGGCGCCAGCGGCATCGGCACCACCGCCATCCAACTGGCGCACGCGCTGGGCGCTGTGGTGTACGCCACCGCGGGCGATGCGCAGAAGTGCTCCGCCTGCGAGCGCCTGGGCGCGCATCGCTGCTTCGACTACCGCAAGGAGGATTTCGTCGCCGGGTTGCTGGCCGCCACCGCCGATCGCGGCGCCGACGTCATTCTCGACATGATCGGCGGCGATTACCTGCCGCGCAATCTCGCCGCGCTGGCCATGGACGGCCGTCTCGTGCAGATCGCCACCCAGCGCGGACGCGAGGCGCAGCTGGACCTGGCGCTGCTGATGCGCAAGCGCGTCATGCTCACCGGCTCCACGCTGCGCCCGCAGTCGACCGCCGCCAAAGCCGCCATCGCCCGCGATCTGCACGCGCGCGCCTGGCCGCTGCTGGAATCGGGCCGCGTGCGCCCGGTGATCCAGCAGGTGCTGCCCTTTGCCGCAGCCGCCGAGGCGCACCGCCAGCTCGAGGCCGGTGCGCACGTGGGAAAATTCGTGCTGGCCCTGGCCGCCACGGCCGCGCATCCCTTGTCTCCGGAGTGACGCCATGACCGCTGTCCCGCTTACGCCGCCGCACCGGTTGAATCTGGTGGTCCTGGGCGGCACCGGCTTCGTCGGCAGCCATCTGCTGCCGCGCCTGGCCGCGCACGGCCATAGCGTGCGCGTGCTGTCGCGCAACCGCGAGCGCCACCGCGAGCTTGCCGTGCTGCCAGGCATCAGCGTGCACAGCGCCGACGTCTACGATCGCGCCACGCTGGTACGCCACTTGCGCGGCGCCGATGCCGTCATCAATCTGGTCGGCATCCTCAACGAGACCGGCGGCGCGCGTTTCCGCAAGGCGCACGTGGATCTCACCGCCACGCTGGTGGCGGCCTGCCGCGAATCCGGCGTGCGCCGGCTGCACCAGATGAGTTCCCTGCGCGCCGGCGAGGGTCAGTCGATGTACCTGATCACGCGCGGCGAAGCCGAGCGCGTAGTGCGCGCTTCGGGTCTGAACTGGACGATCTACCGGCCCTCGGTGATTTTCGGTCCTGGCGACGGCCTGGTCACGCGCTTCGCGGCGCTGCTGCGGCGGCTGCCGCTGCTGCCGCTGGCGCGGCCGCGCGCCAGGCTGGCGCCGGTGGCGGTGCAGGACGTGTGCGCCGCGATCGTGCGCGCGCTGGCAACACCCGAGAGTGTGGGCAGTATCTACGAGCTGTACGGGCCGGAAACGCTGCAGCTGATCCAGATCGTGCGCATGGTGCGTGACGCGGCCGGCCTGCGCCGGCTGATCTTGCCGCTGCCGGACACGCTGGGCTACCTGCAGGCGCGCATCGGCGAACTGCTGCCGGGCACGCCGATCAGCGTGGACAACTTCAAATCGCTGGCGCTGGATTCAGTGGGCGAACAAGATGGCCTGGCCGCGCTCGGCATCATGCGGCAGCGCTTCAGCGTCGCGCTGCCGCAACTGCTGGGCGGCCGTCACGATCACACCACGCTGCTGGACGCCGCCCGCCGTGTCAGCGGCCTGACCCCGGAAGATCGCGCGCGCCTGCACTGACCCTGGCCGGTGGCGCTGTCCCGCGCTTGACCGACGGCGTGGGCCCGGCAATCCCTGCGGGCATGTCCGCAGGCTGCGGTCATCACTGCTCGATGTCGCCCCGGGGGGATGTCGTTCGATGCCCGCCGTGGCGCTTAGCGCAGGCCGCTAGACCACACGGCGGTGCGTGGGGCGGTGGGCGATTGCCGGGCCGGCCGCGCGGCGTTCGACCCGGCGGCGCTGTGCGCCACGGCGGCAGCGGCGGTCGGCATCGCCGGCAACAGCGTGTTCAGCGCCTGCTGGTACTGCGCCGCCCAGTTGCGCGGGTAGCCGAAACCATGGCCCACGTGCGGCAGCACCCAGGCCTTGGCGCCCGGCACGCCAGCCACGAAGTCGGGTGCGTAACGCGGCGCGCAGACCTCGTCGATGTCACCCTGCAGGATGTGCCAGGGCGCCTGCAGGTGCGTGTTCTGCGCCAGTGCGGGCCAGTGCGGGGGGATCTTGGAGCGCGCGAAGGTCAGATCGCCGGTACCTGGGCAAAACGGGTGGCGCGTTTCCATTTCCGGGCAGAAGCCCAGGCTCAACCCGCCCTGGAAGGTATCGGGTTTGGCCTGCACGAGCGCGGCGTAGACCAGCGTGGCGCCGGAGGAATAGCCGACCAGTACTACCGGCAGCGTCGGCGGCAGGCCGAGCTGCTGCTTGATGTTGCTGCCCAGCGCCTGCAGGGTGCCGGCGGCATTGACGCATTGGCTGACCGGCTGCGCGGCCAGACTCTTGAAATAACGTGGCGTGCTGAAGCCGGCTACCCACAGGCCGCTGGCGGCGGCTCGGCGCGCCATGTCGATCACGCCGAGATTCCAGCCGCCGTCGCCAGAGGCGAACAGCGCCAGGCCGCGCACCGGCTGACCGGCCGGCGGCGCGTACAGCGTCACCGGGCCCACCATCGGTGCCAACAGCGCGCCAGCCAGCCACGGCTGCGGATGCAGGACCGTGCCGACCGCTTCTTTGCGTGGCGTCGCGGTTGCGGCCAGTGTCGCACCCGGTGTCGCGCGTGGGGCTACGCTGCGCGCCGGTGCCGGGACGTTCTGCGCCAGCGCAGCGCCGGCCAGCAGGCCCAGCGCCAACACACCGCTGCGGCGCAGAAGAACAAAGTGCGGACGCTGCCGCGAGTGCTTCGGGTTCATGGTCAGGAGTCCGGGGAACAAATAAAGTGGCGCTGCGGTGCAGCATAGAGCATGCTAGACCGCATGGCTGGCGCGAGGTTCCCGGTTGCCGTATTGATCAAGATGCCTTCGCGTGGCGGTTGCTGCAATACGTCCATGTGCGACCAGCAGCACGCTGCAAGCTCCGAACGCACCGTGCCTGCGACGGTTTGCCCGTCTCGCGTGCGAAGCGCGGGGACTAGACTTCACCCGGCACGCGCCGGGAGCGCGGCGCCTGCGGCAACGCGCCGCATGGTGGCGCGCTGCCGGCAGCATGTCGCGCGGGCCGCGATGGCCCCCGTGATCGGACGGTCAAAGTTGAACGAGCGAGGCAGAACGTCATGATCGATGGAACCGTTGTCGACCTCTCGCGCACGCAGTTCGCCGCCACTGCGCTGTACCACTACCTGTTCGTGCCGCTGACGCTGGGCCTGAGCTTCCTGCTGGCGGCGATGGAGACGGTGTACGTCACCACCGGCAAGCCGATCTACAAGCAGATGGCGCAGTTCTGGGGCAAGTTGTTCATGATCAACTTCGCCCTCGGCGTGGCCACCGGGCTGACCATGGAGTTCCAGTTCGGCACCAACTGGTCGTTCTACTCCAGCTTCGTCGGCGACATCTTCGGCGCGCCGTTGGCCATCGAGGGCCTGATGGCCTTCTTCATGGAGTCCACCTTCGTCGGCTTGATGGTGTTCGGCTGGGAGCGGCTGTCCAAGGGCCAGCATCTGGCGGTGACCTGGCTGGTGGCGCTGGGTTCCAACCTCTCGGCACTGTGGATCCTGATCGCCAACAGCTTCATGCAGGATCCCCGGGGCGCGGCATTCGATCCGACCACCCTGCGCATGCAGCTGACCAGTTTTCAGCAGTTGATCTTCAGCCCCGACGCGCAATCCAAGTTCGTGCACACCAGCATCGCCGGCTACGTGACCGCGGCGGTGTTCGTCGCCGGCATCAGCGCCTGGTACATGCTCAAGCGCCGGCACATGGACCTGGCCAAGCGCTCGTTCCGCATGGCGGCGCTGTTTGGCGTGCTGGCCACCATCGGCGTGATCACCCTGGGCGATGCACTGGGTTTCGTCGCCGCGCAGGCGCAGCCGACCAAGCTGGCGGCGATGGAAGGCCTGTGGAAGAGCGAGCCGGCGCCGATGCCGTTCAACCTGATCGCCTTCCCCGACCAGTCGTTGCAGAAGAACGCGGGGGCGGTGCAGGTGCCGTATCTGCTGTCGCTGCTGGTGACGCACTCGCTGGACGGCACCGTGGCCGGCATCGATGCGCTGGAGCGTCAGGCGGCGCAGAAAGTCGAGAACGGCATTCCGGCGGTGCAAGCGCTGCAGGTGCTGTCCAAGAATCCGAAGGACGCCGCGGCGCTGGCGCAGTTCAAGGCGCACGAGCAGGATCTGGGTTACGGCTTCCTGGTGCAGCGCTACGCGCCCGACCTCCAGCACGTGACGCCGCAGCAGGTGCAGCAGGCGGCGCGCGACAGCATTCCGCCCGTCGCGGCGGTGTTCTGGTCGTTCCGGCTGATGGTGGGCTTCGGCCTGCTGATGCTGGCGTATTTCGTGTTGGCGGTGATTTACACCCTGCGCAACCGCGTGCAGGACCAGCGCTGGTTTCTCAGAGCCGCGGTGTGGATGATCCCGGTGCCGTTCCTGGCTAACGAGACCGGCTGGCTGGTGGCGGAGCTGGGCCGGCAGCCGTGGACCGTGTACGGCGTGCTGCCGACGTGGATGAGCGCCTCGACCCACAGCGTGGGCTACATGGCCTTCTCACTGATCGGATTCGTGACGCTGTACAGCGCCTTCATCGTCGTCGAGATGTTCCTGATGCTGCGCGCCATCCGCCACGGACCCGACGGGCCCGGACAGCACCCGCCGTACACGCAACAGCGTCCGGCACTGGCGCCGCGGCCGGTGCCCGCGGCCGCCCACGACACCCATCTGGAGGGCTGAGTCATGGAACTGTATGCAGCACTGCAGGTGATCTGGTGGCTGCTGCTGGGCGTGCTGCTCAGCGGCCTGGCGGTGATGGTCGGCATGGACATGGGCGTGGGCACGATCCTGCGCTACGTCGGCCGCAGCGACCTGGAGCGCCGCGTGGCGTTGAACATCATCGGGCCGCACTGGGACGGCAACCAGGTATGGTTCATCCTCGGCGGGGGCGCAGTGTTCGCGGCGTTTCCGCTGATCTACGCCACCGCGTTCTCGGGCTTCTATGTGGTGATGCTGCTGCTGCTGTGGACGATGATTCTGCGTCCGCTCGGCTTCGAGTACCGCAGCAAGATCGACTCGCCAGTCTGGCGCAACGCGTGGGATTGGGCGTTGCTGGTCAGCGGCGCGGTGCCGATGGTGGTGTTTGGCGCCGCCTTCGGCAACCTGTTCCACGGCGTACCGTTCCATTTCGAGTGGAACCTCACCTCGGTGTACACCGGCAGCTTCCTCGGCTTGCTCAATCCGTTCGCCATTCTGTGCGGCCTGCTGGCGCTGGCGTTGTCGGTGATGATGGGTGCGCTGACGGTGATGAACGGCGCCGAGGGCGTGATGCAGCAGCGCGCGCGCACGCTGCTGCAAGTGGCCGCCGCCGCCGCCGTCGTGTTGTTCGCCATCGGCGGCGTGTGGCTGCATGCCATCCCCGGCTACAGCATGGTCAGCGGCCCCGGCGCCGGCGTGCCGCAGACACCACTGCAACAGGTGGTCGAGGTGATGCCGGGCGCCTGGCAGGCCAACTTCGCCGCGCAGCCGGTATTGTGGCTGCTGCCGCTGGCAGGCTTCGCCGGAATGCTCGGCGCGCTGTTCGCCGGCCGCGCCGGCCGCTCGTACCTCGGCTGGTGGCTGGGTGCGCTGGCCTGGATCGGCGTGATCGGCAGCGCCGGTGCCGCGCTGTTCCCGTTCCTGCTGCCTTCCAGCAGCGATCCGTCGGTGAGCCTGACCCTGTGGAACGCCAGTTCCAGCCGCCTGACACTGAGCTGGATGCTGGTCATGGCGCTGGTGTTCGTGCCGCTGATCCTCTGGTACACCAGTTGGGCGTTCTGGGTGATGCGCGGCAAGGTCAGGCCCGAGACCATCGCCCACGACGAGCATGCCTACTGAGGAGCACGCCATGAAAACCTTCGCCTATTTTCTGCTGTTCCTGGTGCTGGCCTTCGTGGTGATCCTGTTGGCCGCGCTGCTGGGCGACGAGGGTGCCTGGTACTTCGCATGGTTGGTCGGTACCGCGATGATCGTGCTGATCGCCGCTGCCGGTGCCGCGCTGCTCGACACGCAGGAGGACCAGGCGGCGCAAGCGCATGCCGCGGGCGAACGGGCGGTACCCTGAGCGGACAGCACCGCGATGCGCCGCCGCCGTCCGCGATAGCGACGAATCGGCGCTCGCGGGCCGCGGACTGGCTGCGCGTCGAGGCGCGGCGAATCCGCAAGCCCCTGCAGGCAAGTGCCGCGCTGACTGCGCTGCAGACGCTGCTGCTGGTGGCGCAGGCCTGGCTGCTGGCCGACATCCTCAGCGCCGCGCTGCTGCGGCGCGCGTCGCTCCCGGCGCTGTGGCCGCAGTGGCTGGGCTTGCTGGTGCTGGCCGCGTTGCGCGCGGTGCTGATCGCGCAGGGACGACGGTTGGCCTTCGACGCCAGCCAGCAGCTGGGCAGCAGCCTGCGTGCGCGTTTGCTGCGTCAGGCACAGGCACTGGGTGTGCCCGGCCTGCGCGCGCAGGCGGGCGGCGATTGGGTCACACGCATGGTCGATGGCGTGGAGCAGGTACTGCCGTACTTCGCACGCTATCTGCCCGGCGCGGCGAGCGCGGCGCTGCTGCCACCGATCCTGGCTGTGTTCGTGTTTCCGGCGGACTGGGTCTCGGGCCTGGTGCTGCTGTTGACCGCGCCATTGATTCCACTGTTCATGGTGCTGGTGGGCAACGCCGCCGAGCGCGCCAGCCAGAAGCGTTATGCGCAGTTGCGCCGGCTCGGCGCCGCCTTCATCGACGCATTGGGCGGCTTGACCACGCTGCGTCAGCTGGGCGCGGCCGAGCGCGTGGCCGACCAGCTTCAGGCCGAAGGCGAGGATTACCGCCGGCTGACCTTGCAGGTGCTGCGCGTGGCGTTTCTCTCGGCGCTGGTGCTGGAGTTCTTCGCCATGGTCGGCATCGCCGTGGTGGCGGTACTGATCGGTTTTCGCCTGCTCTGGCATGAGCTGGCTTTCCGCGACGGCATCTTCGTGTTGCTGCTGGCGCCGGAGTTCTATCTGCCGATGCGCGCGCTGGGCGGTTTGCGCCACGCGCGCATGGATGCGCTGGCCGCCGCGGGGGATCTGCTGGAATTCGCGCCGGCTCCGATCGCATCATGCGCGGGTGTGCCCGGCGAGCGGCCCGCCGGGCGCGGCGCGCCGACGGTGCGGATCGAAAACCTGCACTACTCACTTCCCGGTCGCGGCGTGCTGCTGCGCGGTCTCAATGCCACGATCGGCCCCGGCATCACCGCGCTGGTGGGTGAAACCGGCGCCGGGAAAAGCACGCTGCTGGATCTGCTGCTGGGTTTCGCAGCACCGGAATCGGGGCAGATCCGCATTGATGGAGTCGAACTCGCGCGGCTGGATCCGGCACAGTGGCGCGCGCGCATCGCCTGGGTGCCACAACGGCCGCATGTGTTCGCGGGCAGCGTGCGCGACAACCTGCTGCTGGCGGCCCCGGACGCGGCACCGGCAGCGTTGGCGCGTGCGCTGACCGCAAGCGGTCTGGATGTCGTATTGGCGCGATTGCCGCGTGGGCTGGACACGACGCTGGGCGAACAGGGTCTGGGGCTTTCCGGTGGCGAGCTGCAGCGCCTGGCGCTGGCACGCGCGCTGCTGCGCGAGCAGGCCACGCTGTGGCTGCTCGACGAACCTACCGCGCACCTGGACGCCGACAGCGCGCGCGCCATCGACACGATGATCCGCGCCGCCGCCGCCACGCGCAGCGTATTGCTGGTGGCGCACCGGCTGGAGGCAGCGCGGTCCGCCGATCAGGTGCTGGTGCTGCGCGCGGGCTGCATCGTCGAGCATGGCGCGCCGCGCGCGCTGGCGCACAGCCGGGGCGCCTTCGCCGCGCTGCTGGCTGCGGAGGCACCGTGACGCGCGCACTGCCCGCCGAGATCCGCCGGCTGCTGGCCGTGCTGCGCCCGCAGCGCGCATGGTTATGGGGCGGCGCCGTGCTGGCGCTGCTGGCGGCGCTGGCGGCGATCGGACTGATGGCGGTTTCCGGCTGGTTCATCGCGGCGATGGCGCTGGCCGGCGCCAGCGGCGCGGCCATCAACTACTTCAGCCCGGCCGCCGCCATTCGCGGCCTGGCCATCGCTCGCAGCGGCGGCCGCTATGGCGAGCGGCTGGTCACCCACGAAGCGACGCTGCGCGGCCTGACTGATCTGCGCGCCTGGTTGTTCCGGCGGCTGATTCCATTGGCTCCGGCACGGTTGGCTGCGTTGCGCAGCGGCGAGCTGCTGGCGCGCCTGCGCAGCGATGTGGATGCGCTGGAGCACTTTTATCTCGCCGTGCTGGTGCCGGCGGCGGTGGCGCTGGGTGGCACGGCATTGGTCTTGCTGGTGGCGACGCTGGTGCTGCCGATCGCGGCGCCGGTGCTGCTGATCGCGGCAGCGCTGGCCGGCGTCCTGCTGCCGGCGTGGACACGGCGCCGCGCGGCGGCGGACGCGGCGCACGCGGTGCGGGAAGCCGCCGAACTGCGCGGATCGCTGCTGGATGCGCTGCGCGGTCACGCCGAGCTGCTGGCCTGGGGCGCGGTGGACGCGCATGCCGCGCGCATCGCCGGGCTCGACGTGCGGCTGGCCGCGCGTCGCCGGCGCATCGAGCGTGTGCAGGCCATGGGCAGCGGCGCGTCGATGCTGCTGGCGCAGCTCGCGGTGCTGGCGGTGCTGGTGCCCGGCCTGGCTGCCGTGCATGCAGGGGCCGTCGCGCCGCCGCTGCTGACGATGCTGGCGCTGCTGACGCTGGCACTGTTCGACGTGCTGGCGCCGCTGCCCGAGGCGTTGGCGCAGTGGCAGGCCACGCTGACCGCCGCGCGGCGCGTGTTCGAACTGGCCGACGCGCGGCCGGCCGTGGCCGATCCCGCCACCTCGGCGAACATCGCGCAGCCGCCGGCGATCCGCTTCGAACGGGTATGCCTGCGCTATGCCGTGGATGCGCCCTGGGCGCTGAACGAACTCGATCTGGAGCTGGCGCCCGGCGCGCGGCTGGCCATCGTCGGCGCCTCCGGTGCCGGCAAGAGCAGCCTGCTGCTGGCACTGCAGAAGTTCTACCCCCTCCAGCGCGGCGAAATCCGGTTCGGCGGCCAGCCGCTGGCCATGTTGCGTGGCGACGACTTGCGCCGGCAGATCGCCGTCATCGCCCAGCACACGGTACTGTTCGATCGATCGCTGCTGGACAACCTGCTGCTGGCGGCGCCCGCAGCCGGTGCCGCGCAGATCGAGCGGGCGGTGAGCCTGGCGCAACTGGATGCCTTTGTGTCGGCCCTGCCGCAGGGCTACGACACCCCGCTGGGCGATGCCGGCGCGCGGGTTTCCGGCGGCGAGGCGCGCCGCATCACCATCGCGCGCGCGCTGCTGCAGGATGCGCCGGTACTGGTGCTGGACGAGCCTACCGAGGGCCTGGACGCGAACACCGCGCGCGAGCTCTATGCCGCGCTGGATGCCGCCGCGCGCGGCCGCACGTTGCTGCTGGTCACGCACCGCCTCGGCGGCCTCGCGCGTTTGGTCGATGAAGTCGTGGTGATGTGCGCCGGGCGCATCGCCGAGCGGCTGCCCGTGCGCGCCTATCTGGCGCGTGAATCAAGTATCGCTGTCACGATGCCCGGTGGCGCCTGAACCGGAACTCGTCGGTTGCGCCGCGCGCAAAGCGGGCGGCGTCATTCCGGACGTGGTTCAGTTCATGCGGCGTCCAGCGCCGCAAACGCCTCGCGCGTGAGGTTGTGCGGGTCGCCGGTGGTGCACAGCACGTCGTCCTCGATGCGGATGCCGCCGCAGGGCAGCAATGCTTCGACGCGCGTCCAGTCCACGTCGCTGCCGGCGGACGTGGCGCGCAGCGCGTCCAGCAGCATCGGGATGAAGTACAGCCCCGGCTCGATGGTTACCACCATGCCTGGTTCCAGCGTGCGCGTCAGGCGCAGATAAGGATGCTCGGACGGTGGGGCCGTGCGACCGCCTTCGGGCGTGCTCTGGTGGCCGCCGATGTCATGCACCTGCAAGCCCAGCAGATGGCCCAGTCCGTGCGGCAGGAACGTGCGCGTGATGCCTTGCGCGAATGCCGCCTCCGCCGAGCAGCGTACCAGTCCATGTTGTGCCAACACGCCGCCCAGCAGGCGGTGCGCCTCCTCGTGCAAGGCCGGATACGATTGTCCGGCGCGTACGCCCAGGCACAGGATCTGCTGCATCTCCTCCATCGACGCGATCAGCGCCGCGAAGTCGCCCTGGTCGGACGCGGCGTGGGTGCGTGTGATGTCGCTGGCGTAGCCGGCGTACTGGCCGCCGGCATCGATCAGCAGGCTGCGCGGCGCCGTCGGTCGGTCGCGCTGCAGCCGCGTGTAGTGCAGCACGGCGCCGTGCGTATCCACGCCGATGATGTTGGGATAGGGCAGGGCACTTTCGCTCTGGCCGCTGGCGGCAAGATAGGCCAGGTGGATCTCGAACTCGCTGGCGCCATCGGCGAACGCCCGCGCGGCGGCGCGGTGGCCGCGCGCGCCGATGCGGCTGGCGGCGCGCATCAACGTGACCTCGTAGGGCGTTTTGCAGGCACGCGTCCAGTGCAGGCGGGCCAGTAGCGCGGGCGGATTGTTGGGCGCGATGTCCGAGCCGGCGGCCCCCTCTTCGCCGATGATGGCGCTGTGCTCACCCAGCAGTCGCTCCAGTTCGACTCGGGCGGCGTGCTCGTCGGTCGCGGTGATGATGTCGAAGTGCTCGACCCAGTAGCCCTGCGGTGTCTGCGGCACCACGTGCCAGTAGTCGCGCGGCTGCAGGAAGATCAGCCGCGGCTTCTGTCCGGGTACATGCACGATCCACGAGCCCGGTGCGTCCGCCAACGGCAGCCAGCGCAGGAAGTGCGGGCTGGCCACGAAAGGTGGCGCCTGATCGTCCAGAAAGCGCAGCCGCGGCGTGCCGGCGGCGACCAGCAGCGCATCGTGGCCGCTGGCGGCGAGCGCGGCATCGGCCTGTTCGATGATCTGGGCGAGGTGCTGCGCGTACAGCGATGCGAGTGCGGCGCTCATGGCGAAACCCGGGTGACGAAATGCGCGCAGTGTTGCCGTTCGCGGCGCGGCGGGCAAGCCGCCTGATGCCACGGCGACGCGGTCGTGGCGTCAGCGCGTGGCGTATTCGGGCTGCTTCAGCCAAGCGTCGAGCACGGCCTGGTCGGCATCGCTGATGTCGATGATGCGCATGCCGATCCAGAACTGGCCCGGCGTGATCGCGGCCGATGTCCACTGCTCGTGCACGCCGATTTCCAAAGTGTGCGTGCGGTTGTCGGCGCCGGGTAGGGCGAAGCTGATCTGGAACAGCGCGTTCTCGCGCAACCGGCGCGGCGCGATCAGCATCACGCCGCCGTGGGAGATGTTGCCCACGCGGCCGAGGCTGGCGCCATTGAGGCTGTTCTCGACCAGCACGACGCCGCTGACCGGCTTGCGCTGGGCGCGCCGTTGCTCGTTCATGCTGGCGCCCGCGCATCTGCCGCAGCTTCGGGACCGCGCCCGACGAACTGCTTGAGTGTGCCGACGATGGCATTCCAGGCGCGGTCGACCAGACTGGTCTGGGTTTCGACCACCAGGCGAATCTGGCCGCGCGTCATGTCGCGCGCCAGCCGCGCCAGGGTACGCTCCTCGGCGCGTTGTCCGCGCTGGTTGACGAATAGGCAGCGCCCGGTGGTGGGCGAAAACCAGGCCAGCTTGCGGCGCACGGTGTCGCCTTGCTGATTGCGCTGGAATTCGAACCAGCTGCCGAATGCGATGCCCTTCAGGCTCTGCAGCATGCGCTCCTCGTCGGCGTTGAGCGGAGCTTCGACGGGTTTGCCCGCCGCGTCGCCGCCGTCCTCGCCCAGGCGCTGCCGCTGCTTGAGCTTGAGCGCCAGTTCGGTTTGCGAGACCGGCTCGCCGCTGAAATCGATCACCGGCTGGTCCAACACCTTGCGCGCGATGGCCTCGGCATCGGGCGTGTGCAGGCCCACCTGCTGCAAGCCGTGCTGCACATCGGTCTGCAGTTTGCCGGTGTCGTCGCCGGGATTGCGCCGCAGCAGCGCGTCGACGGTGGCGATGCGCTCGCGGAATACATCGCTGTCCTCGCCATGGCGCAGGATGGCCAGCGCCAACGCGTCGGTCCAGGCTTGCTCCAGCAGCGTGCGCACCAGGCTGGAAGGCCGCGTGCCGACCAACCGCTGGGCGATGATTTCCCCGGCGCGTGCGCGCGCGGCGTCCAGGCGATCGCGGCCCTGCGCGGCTTCGATGTGGCGGCGTTCGCTCATCTCGGCGCGCCGCGCCAGCGTCTGCATGTGCCGATCGAGATCTTCGAGCAGATGCGCGTAAAGGCGCGAGTCGCCGTCGTAGTCGTGCAGCAGCCGCTCGGTCACCGATTGCATCTTCTGCACCAGTGACGGATCGGCTTCGCCGTCGCTGCTGTCCACCCAGTACGCGGCGGTTTCGGTGACAGTGTTCAGCAGTCGACGTGCCGGATGGTTGCGTTCTGAAAAGAACGTCGGGTCATCGAGCGCAGTGCGCAGCAGCGGCACCTGCAGCTTGCCCAGAAAGCGCTGCGCGGCGCCGCCCATGCGTACCTCGCGCTGCAGGTTGTCGAACAGCATCGACACCAGATCGACGGTGTCGCGCTGCACCGGTGCCATCTGCGGCGTCTTGCCGTTGTCACTGAAGCGGCGCAACTGCCCCTGCAGGTCCTGGCGCAGATGCTGCGCCCCGCTGCCGGGCTTGCCGCCCCCGACACGCGGCGGGCGCGCCTGCAGCGCCTGCAGTGCCGCCTGCATCTGCTGCGGCGTCACTTCCGGGCCATCGCCGGGCGCTTCGTTTTCGCCGATCATGCGGCGGCGCTGTGCCAGCAGCTCGCGCAGCGTGTCGAACAACGGCAGCGCGTCGCTGTCACCGGCGGCGCCGGACAGTGCGTGCTGGCCGACCGCGCCTCCCATTCCGCCATGTCCGGACAGCCCGCCTCCGCCACCGCGATGGCCGGCACCGGCGTGGCCGCCTGCCCCGCTGCCGGCCGGACCGCCCATGCCGCCGCCCACCACCCCGGCCGACATGGCGCTTGAGTCGCCCACGGCTGCGTCGGCACGTGCCGCAGCACCTTGCGGCGCGCGCGCGGGCTCGCTGGAGGTGCTCTCGCCGGCGCCGCGGCTATGCCGGTAGACGATCAGATTGGGCAGGATGCGCCGTGCGACCAGCAGTTGGTTGATCTCGGCGTAGAGCGCGGCGGCGTCGTGCAGTGCGCGCTTCTCGAACAGGCGCCAGCCCAACACCCGGTGCGCGGTAGGCAAATCCATCTCGGCGACCGCGCCGCGCAGCGCCAGCAGCACGCGTTGCGGGCCACCCGGAACACGCTCGACCTCGAACAGGGGCAGCGCGGCCAGCACCGCGAACCGGTGGCACAGCTCGTACAGCTGCTCGCTGGCGCGCACTTCGGCGCGGCTGGCCACTTCGCGCAGGGCCAGGTCTTCCTCGAACACGTGTTCCTGCATCAGCTCCAGCTTGGACATGGCGACGCTGGCCGGCAGTGGCTCGGGCTCGCGGTCGAAGCAGGCCATATCCGACTCGATGGCCGCGACGAAGCGCGGACCGATATCGGCACGGCTGCGTTTCACCTCGCGCAGGCTGGCGTAGGCCAGTTCCTGCTCGGCGTTGCTGTGCGCCTGTTCGGCCAGCTTGAACAGTTGCTGCTCGAGATCGTTCAGGGCATCGCGCAGCGCCGGCTCGAAGCGCGCGTTGAACGTCTTGCATAGTTCATCGAGCACGCCGCGCACACGCGCGGCGACATCCGAGCGCTCGGCAATGCGTGCCACGCCTGCGCGTTTGCGCGTCTGCCGGCGCCGGTCCACAGGCAACGCCATCGAGTTCCCCTCACAGTCGCTTGCGCCTTTATAGCGCGGGCGTGGCGGCGCAGCCAGCGATCATGCCATTTGGCACAGGGAGGTGCCGACACGGCTACGCCGTGTTCCGGTGCTGCGGCTTGGCCGCAGCACCGGGTGAGCACACCGCGGCAGGATGCCCGGTTGTGCGGATAGATTCAGAGATTCCAGCTCAACGTCACCCAGCCCGAACGGCCCGGCATGGTATAGCCATAGGCCAGGCTGTAGTTGCGGTCGGC
>JAJYQO010000016.1:44194-79031 GCA_021794575.1 Pseudomonadota bacterium
ACCGGGTGAGCACACCGCGGCAGGATGCCCGGTTGTGCGGATAGATTCAGAGATTCCAGCTCAACGTCACCCAGCCCGAACGGCCCGGCATGGTATAGCCATAGGCCAGGCTGTAGTTGCGGTCGGCCAGGTTCTCCAGGAACACGCGCAGCGCCAAGTCGCGATCGAGCCTGCAGTCGAAGTGCGCGTTGATCAGGCTGTAACCGCCGAGACGCACGCCGCCGTAATCGACGCTGCTGCTTGCGGCGTACAGTTCCAGTCCGGCGCTGAAGCGTGAGCCGAAGCTGCGATCCAGGCTGAGATCGCCCTTGCGCAGCGGCCGGCGCAGCAGGCGCGCGCCGGTCACGGCATCGCGGGCATCGTCGAAGCTGCCGCTGAAGCGTGTGGTCCAGGGGCCGGCGGCCCAGGTGCTGGTCAGTTCGAGGCCTTCCATCTTGGCGCGGCCGATATTGATGGCCTGGTAGGTGCTGCCGCCGGCGAAGCTGATCAGATTGCTGACGCGCGTGCGGTAAGCGGCCAGCTTCATGTGCACGCCGGCCAGCGGGTGCAGCAGCAGGTCCACTTCGCTGCTGTGCGAGCGCTCCGGACGCAGGTCGGGATTGCCGGCGTAGTAGCCGAAGTAGCCGGGCGAGAACTGTTCGCTGAGGCTGGGACTGCGGAAGCCCTGGCCGAAGCTGGCCTCCACGCGCGCCCAGTCGTTGAGCGTGTAGCCGGCGGCGGCCGAGCCGGTGGTGGCGCCGCCGAACACGCTGTTGTGGTCGTGGCGCGCGGCCAATTGCCAGTTCCAGCGTCCGGTCTGGCCGTACCAGCCGGCGTAGGCGCCGAGGTTGTCGCGGCTCTGCGCGTAGACGTCGGTGTTGCTACCGGTGTCGCGGCTGATGCCGCGCTCGTGCATCCAGTCCACGCCGCCCAACAACTGCTGGCCGGATGCGAAGGTCCAGGCCAACTGGTAGCTGGCCTGCTGGCGCCGGCTCAGCATCAGGCTGGCGTAGGCGGGCGTGTTCAGATCCTCGCGATCGTAGCCAAGGCTGGCATGCTGGGCGAGGTTCGCACCCAACGCGCCATCCAGGTTCACGCCTGCGGACTGTTCGATGACGCGCGAGGAGCCTTGATTGAAGTCCACCCTGGCGTCCGAGCGCAGCACGCTGCCGGAAACGGTTTGCGTGCCCAGGCGCCAGGCGCCCTGCGCAGCCAGATTCTGGTTGCTGTAGCCGTCCGGCTGCGGGTTGTAGGCGAAGTTCTGCGCGTTGGTCGCGGGGAACCCGGCCAGGTGCCGCGCGCCGACGATGACGCTGGCGCCGCCCCGCGCATCCCACTGCCCGTAGCCGGCGCTGCCGGCGTAGTCGCCGTGGCTGCCCGCGCGCGCGGCTAGGTGCGGGCCGTCGAGCTTGCGGGTGAAGATCTGGATTACGCCGCCGATGGCGTCCGATCCCCACTGCGCGGCGCGCGGGCCACGTACGATCTCGATGCGCTGGACGGCATCCAGCGGCAACTGCTCCCAGGCGAAGGCGCCGGTGTTGGCCGAGGCCACGCGCACGCCATCCACCAGCACCAGCACCTGGTTGGAATTGGTGCCGCGGATGAACACCGAGGTCTGCTGGCCCGGACCGCCGGTGCGCGCCACGTCGATGCCGGCCTCGCGGCGCAGCAGGTCGATCAGATCCGGCGCGCCGCTGGCGCTGATCTGCGCGCGGGTGATCACGCTGACATCGGCCAGGCTGGCATCCACCGTCTGCGCCATGCGCGCGGCGGTGATGACCACCTCGGGCAGGCGCCGGGCGCTGGCGGCGTCGGCCGGTGTTGCGGCCTGAGCGAGGCAGGGGAATAGCGCCAGCGCCAGGCTGGCGGCGAGCAGGGTCTTGCTGGTCATGGTCTAGGCTCCGGACGCTCACCCGCGGTGCAGGCGGGACGGTCGGAGGCACGCGGGCGCGGCGGCACGCGGCCGCCGCCCGCCGCGACGCCTGGATACACGCCGCGCGTGGATGATGTCCGCGCGTCGCGTCGAGGCCGGTCTCCGGACTGACAGGCTGCGGATGGTGCCGCGGCGCCGGCCGCCTTCCCGCGCTCGCGCGCAGTGGCATATCGACCGGCGTGGACCTGCTTACCGTTGCGGGGGCAGCGCCGGCTTCGCACCGGCTTCCCGTTTCACCCCGCGCGCGCTGCATGGCGCGCGGGACACCTCGCGGCGGGCAGTGTACGGGCGCGTGGCTGTTTTGTCAGCCCGGCATGCGGCGCCGCAGGATTCAAGCGTCGTCCTCGCGGCAGGCACCGGCCTGTCCGCCGCGCTCGTGCAGGTGGATGGGCCGGCAGCACACCGCGCAGTCGATCACCTGCGTGTCCGCCTCATCGTGTTCGAGCGGCGCCTCGAAACGCTCGCCGCAGTAAGGGCAGCGCAGCGTTTGCCAGGACGCGCTCATGGCATGAAGCGCAGAAGCAGGTCGTTGAGGTAGCGCGAGCCCTGCGCTGTCGGGCGCAGCATCGCCGGGTCGCTCGCGAGCAGGCCGTCCGCGCGCGCGCGCGCCAGCGGCGCGGCAGCGGCGTCCGGCGGCAACCCGGTGCGCGCGGCGAAGCAGACGGCCGGCACGCCGTCAATCAGCCGCAGCGCGTTGAGCATGAACTCGAACGGCAGCTCGGCGGCCGCGATCGGACCGCTGGATTCCAGTCGTGACGGCGTGGCGGCGTGCTGCATGTACAGCGCGGGATTCTTGCGCTTGGCGCGGCGCTGGATACGGCCATCGGGGAAACTCAGCTTGCCGTGCGCGCCGGCGCCGATGCCCAGATAATCGCCGAAGGTCCAGTAGATCAGGTTGTGGCGCGCGCGCCGGCCGGGCCGCGCGTAGGCCGAGATCTCGTACTGCACGTAGCCGGCCCGCGCCAGATGCGACTGGCAGGCCTCCTGCATGGCCCAGGCGGCATCCGCATCGGGCAGCGCGGGTGGCGGCGTACGCGCGAACGGCGTGCCCGGTTCCAGCGTCAGCTGATAGTGCGAGACATGTTCCGGCGCCAGCGCCAGTGCGGCTTCGATGTCGGCCTGCGCGCCGTCCACATCCTGGCCGGGCAGGGCGTACATCAGATCGAGGTTGATGTTGTCGAAGCCAGCCGCGCGCGCCTCGGCGAAAGCGGCCAGCGTGTCGGCGCTGCGGTGGATGCGCCCCAGCGCCGCCAGCCGCGTGTCGTCGAAGGACTGCGCGCCCAGCGACAGCCGATTGATGTCGGCGGCGCGCAACGCCGCGAAGTTGCCGCGCTCGACTGCGCCGGGGTTGGCCTCCAGTGTGATCTCGGCGTCCGTCGCCAGCGCCAGGCGTACGCGGATGCCGTCCAGCAGGCGCGCGATCTGCCCGGGTGCGAACAGGCTGGGTGTACCACCGCCGAAGAAGACGGTTTCCACGCTGCGTCCGCGCAGCGCGTCGCCGCACTCGTCCAGGTCCGCGTCCAGATCGGCCAGCAGCGCATCCACATATGTGGCGAATGGCGGCGTGCCGCGTGGTGCGTGGCTGTTGAAATCGCAGTACGGACACTTGTGCACGCACCAGGGCAGGTGCACGTACAGCCCCAGCGGAATGGCGCGGTTCACGGCGCTGCGCGCGCCGGCCATTGCGCGCGCAGCGCGGCCAAAGCGCGCGCACGGTGGCTGATGCGGTTCTTGACGACGGCGTCGAGTTCGGCCGCCGAGCAGCCGTGCGCGAGGTCGAGGAACACCGGGTCGTAGCCGAAGCCGCCGCTGCCGCGCGGCACCTCCAGGATGCTGCCGGTCCAGCGGCCTTCCGCCAGCAGCGGCAGCGGATCGTCGGCGCGGCGCAGCAGCGCCAGCACGCATACGAATTGCGCCCCGCGGCCCGCGGCAGGCACGTCGCGCAGCGCATCGAGCAGGCGCGCGATGTTGGCGGCGCTGTCGCCGTGGCGGCCGGCGTAGCGCGCCGAATGGACGCCCGGCGCGCCGCCCAGCGCCTCCACGCACAGGCCGGAGTCGTCGGCCAGTGCCGGCAGGCCGCTGACGCGCGCGGCGTGGCGCGCCTTCAGCAGCGCGTTTTCGACGAAGCCGAGCCCGGTCTCCTCTGCATCGGCGATGCCGAGGTCGGATTGCGCGATCAGTTCGATGCCGGTGTCGGCCAGCAGCGCCGCGAATTCGGCGCGTTTGCCGGCGTTGCTGCTAGCCAGGACCACGCGCATCGCCGGCCTCAGCGCTGCGGTAGAGCCTGCGCCAGCGCAGCGCGCTGCGCTGCGATCAGCTCGCCGATGCCCTTGCCGGCCAGATCCAGCAGTGCGTCCAGATCACTGCGGCGGAAAGCATGGCCCTCGGCGGTGCCCTGAATCTCGATGATGCCGCCGGCGTCGTTCATCACCACGTTCATGTCGGTATCGCAGGCGCTGTCCTCGGCATAGTCCAGGTCCAGCACCGGCGTGCCGTGCCACAGCCCCACCGACACCGCCGCCACCGCACCGTGCAGCGGATTGCGCTTCAGCGCGCCGCGCGCCAGCAGCGTGGCGATGGCGTCACTCAGCGCCACGTAGGCACCGGTGATGGCCGCGCAGCGCGTGCCGCCGTCGGCCTGCAGCACGTCGCAGTCCAGCGTGACTACGCGCTCGCCCAGCGCCGCGCGATCGACGCAGGCGCGCAGGCTGCGACCGATCAGACGCTGGATTTCCTGGGTGCGTCCACCCTGCTGGCCGCGCGCGGCCTCGCGCTGCGTGCGTTCGTGCGTGGCGCGCGGCAGCATGCCGTATTCGGCGGTGATCCAGCCCTCGCCCTTGCCGCGCAGCCAGGCCGGGATGCGCTCCTCGATGCTGGCCGTGCACAGCACACGCGTATCGCCCATGCTCAGCAGTACCGCACCTTCGGCGTGGCGCGTGTAGCCGCGTTCGACGCGCAACGTGCGCAGGGCATCGGCGGCGCGACCGTCGGGGCGGGTAGTCGAGTTCATCGGTGCTGGTTTGGTCAGCGCTGACGGATCAGCGCTTGGGGCTTCGGGGTCCGAGAGCTTACCATTGCGAGCTTTGGCGGCCGCCGGGACTCACATGATCCGCAGCATGACCGCGTATGCCCAGGTCGAGGGCGACACCGCGCTGGGGCGGGTCACCGTCGAACTGCGCAGCGTCAATCACCGCTATCTGGAGATGACGTTGCGCCTGCCCGAGGAACTGCGCGCGCTGGAATCGGTGCTGCGCGAGCGCGTGACGCAGCAGGTGGCGCGCGGCAAGCTGGACTTGACGCTGCGCCTGCGCGCCGCCGCGCGCGGCGGTGAGCTGCGCTTGAACGAGCCCTACCTCAAGCAGCTCTCCGAGCTGTCGCGGCATCTGTCGGCAGGCTTTCCGGAGCTGGTGGTGGATTTTTCCGAGCTGCTGCGCATGCCCGGCGTGGTGGAGAGCGCCGAGCCCGACCAGGCGGCGCTGGGCAAGGCCGTGCTGGATCTGCTTGACCAAGGCCTCGATGCACAGTTGCAGGCGCGCCAGCGCGAGGGCGCGCGCCTCGCCCAGGCCATCGTCGAGCGGCTGGATGGCATCGCCGCGCAGGTCTCCGCGGTGCGCGCGATGATGCCCGAACTGCGCATTCAGCAGCGCGGTCGCATCGATGCATTGCTGGCCGAACTGCGCACGGCCAGCGACCCGCAGCGCATCGAGAAGGAACTGGTGGCGCAACTGCTGCGCATGGACGTGGACGAGGAACTCGATCGCCTGGACGTCCACATCGCCGAGGTGCGGCGCGTACTGACGCTGGACGAACCGGTGGGGCGCCGCCTGGACTTCCTGCTGCAGGAGTTCAACCGCGAGGCCAACACGCTGGGCTCGAAATCCTGCGATCCGCGCACCAGCAACGCCAGCATCGAGCTGAAGGTGCTGATCGAGCAGGTGCGCGAACAGGTGCAGAACATTGAATAGGCGTGCGCCACGGCGGTGGTCGTGGCCGGCCGGAGGCGCGCCGTGAGCGGCGTGCTGTTGATCGTGGCCGCGCCCTCCGGCGCGGGCAAGTCCACGCTGGTCAACGCGCTGCTGGCCAGCGAGCCGGCGCTGCAGCTGTCGATTTCGCACACCACGCGCGCGCCGCGACCGGGCGAAGGCGAGGGCCGGCATTACCACTTCATCGACCGCGCCGAATACGACCGCATGGTTGCCGCCGCGGCCTTCCTGGAACACGCCGAGGTGTTCGGCAACGGCTACGGCACCGCCCGTGCGCCCATCGAACAGGCGCTGGCGGCCGGACGCGATGTGGTCCTGGAGATCGACTGGCAGGGCGCACGCCAGGTGCGCGCGTGCATGCCGGAGGCGGTGAGCGTATTCATCCTGCCGCCTTCGCGTGCCGAACTGGAGCGCCGCCTGCGCGCGCGCGCCACCGACAGCGCGGAGGCCATCGCGCGCCGGCTGGCCGACTCGCGCGGGGAGATCGCCCACGCGCTGGAGTTCGATTATTTGCTGGTCAACGACCGCTTCGGGCCGGCCCTGGACGACCTGCGCGCCGTCCTGCGCGCCGAGCGCCTGCGCCGTGCGCATGTGCGCGCGCTGCACGCGGCGCTGCTGGACGAACTGCTGAGATCACCGTGAACGACGGCTTCGCATCCGCGTCTCCGTTCGGCTAACTTGAGCGCCCATGTCCGCATCCGCCACCGCCAACCGTGATCCCGCCGCCGACCCGCTGGTGCAGGTGCGCGGCCTGACCGCCGTGCTCAGCGGCAAGACCGTGTTCGACGCGCTGGACCTGGACATCGCACGCGGCAGCGTCACCGCCATCATGGGGCCCAGCGGCACCGGCAAGACCACCTTGCTCAAGCACATCACCGGGCAGATGCACGGCGCTGCCGGGCAGGTACTGGTGGACGGCCAGGATGTCGTGCGGCTGCCGCGCGAGGGCCTGTACCGCCTGCGCAAGCGTATCGGGTACCTGTTCCAGAACTCGGCGTTGCTGACCGATTACGACGTGTTCGAGAACGTGGCGTTTCCGCTGCGCGCGCACGCGCGGCTGCCGGAGGATCTGATTCGCAACGTGGTGCTGACCAAGCTGCAGGCGGTGGGCTTGCGCGGCGCGGCGCGGCTGCTGCCCAGCGAACTGTCCGGCGGCATGGCGCGGCGCGTGGCTCTGGCGCGCGCGATAGTGTTCGACCCCATGCTGATCCTGTATGACGAGCCGTTCGTGGGGCTCGATCCGATCGCCCTGAATCAGGTGCTGAAGCTGATCCGCACACTCAACCAGGAGCTGGGCATCACCTCGGTGCTGGTGGCGCACGAGTTCGAGGCGGTGCGCGAGGCGGCCGATCACGTACATCTGATCGCGGGCGGTAAACGGGTGGCCAGCGGCGCGCCGGAGGATCTGGTGCGCGCCGATTCGCCCTGGACGGCGCAATTTTTCGGTGGCGCGCTGGAAGGCCCGGTGCCGTTCCAGTACCCGGCGCCGCCGCTGGCTCGCGATTTCGGTTTCGTGGGGGCTACGGCGTGAAGCAGTTCGTGGCGCGCGTGTTCGATCCGCTGCTGGATGGTCTGGCCGATGTCGGCCGCACCGGCTGGTTTTTCATCGGCCTGCTGCTGGCGCTGCCGCGCGGGCTCACCTATCCGCGCGAGCTGCTGCGGCAGATCTGGTTCGTCGGCGCCAAGAGCCTGATCATCATCATGATCAGCGGCCTGTTCGTGGGTATGGTGCTGTCCCTGCAGCTCTACTACACGCTGTCGATCTTCGGCGGCACCTCGGCACTGGGCACGGTGATCGCGCTCTCGCTGTACCGCGAACTGGGGCCGGTGGTGACTGCGTTGCTGTTTGCAGGACGCGCCGGCACCGCGATCACCGCCGAGGTGGGTCTGATGCGTGCCACCGACCAGCTGTCGGCGATGGAGATGATGGCCGTGGATCCGCTGGCCTTCGTGGCTTCGCCGCGCTTCCTGGCCGGACTGATCGCGATGCCGCTGCTGGTGGCGGTGTTCAACATGATGGGCTTGTTCGGCGGCCACTTGGTGGGCGTGACCTGGTTGGGCATCGACAACGGCACGTTCTGGTCGAACATGACCGGCAACGTCAGCGTGTGGAAAGACGTGATCAGCGGCGAGTGGAAGGCGCTGGCCTTCGGCGCGCTGGTCAGCCTGATCGCCGTCTATCAGGGCTACAGCGCGCCGCCCACCAGCGAGGGCGTGGCCAACGCCACCACGCGCACCGTCGTCTCCAGTTCCATCGCCATCCTGGCGCTGGATTTCGTTCTTACCGCCTTCCTGATGTGAACACCCGGATCACGCCATGAACCCTCGACGCTCCTACGCCGCCGGCACCGGCCTGTTCATCCTGCTGGGCTTCGCCGCACTGGCCTATCTCGCCACGCAGACAACTTCGCTGGTGAACTTCGAGAGCGGACCCAGCTACGACGTGACCGCCGAGTTCACCAACATCGGCGGCCTGAAGGACCGCGCTCCGGTCAAGCTGGCCGGCGTGCGCGTCGGCACGGTCAAGTCCATCGTGCTCGACCAGAAGAGCATGGACGCCAAGGTCACCATGGCCATCGCCGACCGTTACGACCAGATCCCCGAGGATTCCTACGCCAAGATCATGACCAGCGGCCTGCTTGGCGACCAGTTCATCTCCCTGTCGCCGGGCGGCTCGCCGACCAACCTCAAGAACGGCAGCGTACTGGACAACACGCAGTCGGCACTGCAGTTGGAGGATCTGATCGGCAAGTTCCTCACCGGCAGCGGCGGCGGCAAGTCCAGCAGTTCGAACAAACCCTGATGCAGACCACGGACCTCTCCCCCATGAACTCGATTCGCGCCTCGCTCAAACCTGCCGCCCTGGCTCTGGCAACCAGCCTTGCACTGGGCGGCCTGGTCCTGCCTGCCATCGCGCTGGCCCAGGCGGCACCCGCCGCGGCGCCCGCCGCGGCGCAGTCACCGCAGCAGATCGTGCAGCAGATCGCCGACCAGATGGGCACGGCGCTGAAGGGACACCGCCAGGAGTACAAAAAAGACAAGTCCAAGCTGGTGGCGGTGATCAACAGCATCCTGCTGCCGCATTTCGACACCACTTATGCCGCACTGCTGGTGCTGGGCCGCTACGCCCGCACGGCGACGCCGCAGCAGATCGACGAATTCCGGCAGGCGTTCTACAACGCCTTGATCGATCGCTACGCCGAAGGTCTCGTCAATTACCGCGAGGGCCGCGTCACCATCCTGCCGGGACGCCCCGCCAGCGACCGCGGTCGCCGCGATATCGTGCGCACCGAGGTTGCCCTGGACGACGGCAGAAAGGTCGCGGTCGACTACGTGTTCCGCCGCGACAGCGAGGGCCAGTGGAAGGCATTCGACGTGGTCATCGAGGGCATTTCCTATATCGCCGCCTACCGTAGTCAGGTCGGCGAGGAAATCCGTCGCACCAGCCTCGACGCGCTGATCAAGCGCCTGCAGAGTGAAGGCGGCAAGGCGATCGACACGATGAAGAAGCAGAGCGCGCAGGGGTGAGTGCTGCGGATTTTCGCGCCGAGCGCCAGGGCGATACGCTGCGGCTCAGCGGTCGCCTCGATTTCGGCAATGCGGCGGCGGCTCTGGTGACGGTCCGGCGCGCGCTGGAGCAAGGCGTCACGCAACTGGATCTGGCCGGTTTGTCGCATGCCGACAGCGCCGCGCTGGCCTGTCTGCTGGCCTGGCGCGCGTCCGCCGCGGATGCGCGCCGCGCCTTGCGGTTGCTGGCCATTCCCGAAAGCCTGCGCGCGCTGGCGCAGGTCAGCGACGTGCTCGGCTTGCTAGATCCCGCTCCCGCGGCGACCGGCTGATCTGCCGGGACACCTGTGCGGCGCGCGCCGGCCGCGCCTCACGCGGCGTCCGGCATCGCTGCGCTGCTCGCCGCCGCGGGCGTGACCGGGGCGGCCGGTACGGATTCGACGCTGCCCGCGGCTGCCGGCGCGCTGGATCCGGATGCGGCGGGCGCGACCGCGGCCGGTGCTGTGGGTGGCGAAGTCGAGGCCGCGGCTGCGGCTGCGGGTTGTCCCGCGTGCTGCTTGTCGTAGGCGCGTTGCCGCGCCATCAGCGCCTCGATATTGCCGCCGCTTCCGGCGCTGGAATCCGCGGATCCGGTGCCGGAAGCATCGTCTTCGAGCAGGCGCGCAGGCGGGTTGCCGTGGTAGATGAGGTAGTTGCGTCGCTGGATATAGGCATCGCGCAGCAGCACGTAGGGGTCATATGCCGAACTCAGGAACTGATCGGTGCTGAGCAGACTGGCGCGTAACTGCACCAGGTACAGCGCGTAGGGCAGATACTCGGCCGAATAGCGGTAGTGGTGATCGCGCGTCCAGTAGCTGAGCGGATTGAGAAAGTAAGTGTCGACCAAGTACGCCGGAAAATCGCGCAGTGTGCTCGGGCCCAGGAACGGAATCACGAAGTAGGGCCCCTGCGGCACGCCCCAACGCGCCAGGGTCACGCCGAGATCGGTGGGATCCGCGCGCAGGCCCATCTTGTTGGCCGGGTCGAACAAGCCGGCCAGGCCGATGGTGCTGTTGACCAGGAAGCGCCCGGTGTTGCGCGCCGCACCATCGGGGCGCACCTGCAGTAGATCGTTGACGATGCTGATCGGCATCTGCAGGTTGGCGAAGAAATTGCCGACCATCAGCCGCACTTGCGGCGAGGTCACCTCGACGTAGCTGCGCGCCACCGGCTTGGCGATGGCATTGTCGAATTTCTGATTGAAATTGAATACCTTGCGATTGTAGGACTGCCAGGGATCATCGTTGCGGGCTGGCTGGATCGCGCAACCGGCTGTCATGGCCAGCACCAGCAGGGTGGCGAGGAAACGCAAGACGCGGACAGAAGCGGGCATAGTGCGCTGGATTTGGTGAACGCGGGAGTTCAAGATTGTAACGTAAGCCCCGGGGGCAGCCGACGCAATTGCCTGGCCCTGAATGTACGCGCTACACTCACAAGTCGCTCAAACAATTGAAAGGAAAGCCGTTTCATGGCACGCATTACCGTCGAAGATTGCCTCGGGGTGGTTGACAACCGTTTCGAGCTGGTGCTGATGGCCACCAAACGCGCACGCCAGATCGCCAAAGGCATCGAGCCGCGCGTCGATCCACAGCACGACAAGCCCACCGTGATCGCATTGCGCGAGATCGCCGAGCGCCGCATCGACCAGCCCACCATCGACGAGATCGAGCGCATCGAGCGTGAGCGCGCCGAGCGCGAAGCGCTGGAGTGGGCTGCCGCCGAGGTCGCGGCAGACGACGAACTCAAGGGCGGGGACGATTGATGTCCCCTGACGGCTGTCCGCGACGGAGAGCCGCGTGAAGCGGCGCGCGCCATGCCCGTGGCTGTGCCCGCCCGCACTTTCCAGGACAGCGAACTGCCCGAGTACGTCCGCGCGCTGACGCGCCGCCTCGAGGACTACCTGCCGCCGGAACAGATCGAACGCGTGGTCGCCGCGTTCCGGCGCGGCGCCGAGGCGCATGCCGGGCAGACCCGCGTCAGTGGCGAGCCCTACATCACGCACCCGGTCGCGGTGGCTGAAATCCTCGCTGACCTGCGTCTGGATGCCGAAACCATGATCGCGGCGATCCTGCACGACGCGCTGGAGGACACCAGCTACGCGCGCGAGGCCATGGTTGCCGAATTCGGCGCCAGCGTGACCGAATTGGTCGAGGGCGTCACCAAGCTGGACAAGATGCACTTCGCCAGCCGCCAGGAGGCCCAGGCGGAAAGTTTCCGCAAGATGTTGATGGCGATGGCCCGCGATTTGCGCGTGATTCTGATCAAGCTGGCCGATCGCCTGCACAACATGCGCACGCTGACGGCCAAAGACCCCGACTCGCGCCGCCGCATCGCTCGCGAAACGCTGGAAATCTATGCACCGATCGCGCAGCGATTGGGCATGAGCATGTTCAAGTCCGAGCTGCAGGATCTGTGTTTTCGCGCACTGTACCCCGACCGCTACCGGGTTATTGCCGAACGCATCCGCGCCAGTCACGGCAACCGCCGTGAGGCGATGGGCCGCATCGAGGCGGCACTGGCCGCGCGCCTTGCCGAAGAAGGCATTCCCGCGCGCGTGGTCAGCCGCATCAAGACGCCGTGGAGCATCTACTCGAAGATGCGCGCCGAGCATAAAACGCTGTCCGGCATCATGGACGTGTACGGCTTCCGCGTGATCACCGGCAGCGTCGCGCATTGCTATCAGGCGTTGGGCGCGGCGCATGGTCTGTACAAGCCGGTGGACGGGCGCTTCCGCGACTTCATCGCCATCCCCAAGGCCAATGGCTACCAGTCGCTGCACACGGTGCTGTTCGGTCCGTTCAACGCGCCGATCGAGGTGCAGATCCGTACCGGGGATATGGACGCTGTGGCCGTGCACGGTGTCGCTGCGCACTGGGCCTACAAAACCGGCGCGGCGCCCAGCGGTGCGCAGGCGCGCGCGCACGAGTGGATCGCCGGTCTTGCGGATCGCGAGGCCGGCACCGCCTCGCCGCTGGAACTGATCGAGAACGTCAAGGTCGATCTGTTCCCCGACGAGGTGTACCTGTTCACTCCGCGCGGCGCCATCCTGGCCCTGCCGCGCAACGCCACCGCGCTGGATTTCGCCTACGCCGTGCATACCGACATCGGCGATCACGCGGTGACCGCGCGCGTCGATGGCCGCTTCGCGCCGCTGCGCACGCGGTTGGTATCGGGACAGACCCTTGAGATCGTCACCGCGCCCTCGGCACAGCCCAAGCCGCAGTGGCTGGAGTTCGTCGTCAGCGGCCGTGCACGCACCGCCATCCGCAATTTCCTCAAGCATCTGCAGCACGAGGACGCGGTCGAGTTCGGTCATCGCATGCTCGATCGCGAGTTGGTCGAACGCGCGGTCAGCCTGGATACCATCGCGCCCGCCGCGCTCGAGGCCATGCTGGCCGAGATGCGCTACAAGCGCCTCGAGGAACTGCTGGCCGACATCGCGCTGGGCAACCGTATCGCCGGTACCGTGGCCGACCGTTTCAAGACACTGTCCGGTGGCGCCGTGCGCGCGCCGCAGGCGGCGCAGCACGAACGCCTGACCATCAACGGCAGCGAGCGCGGCGTGCTCAGCTTCGGCAACTGCTGCCACCCGCTGCCGGGCGACGCTATCTTCGGCTATCTGTCGGCCGGCAAGGGCATCGTTGTGCATCGTGTCGAGTGCCCCAACGCCGCCGAGCTGCGCAAGCAGTCCGAGCGCCTGCTCGAGATCGACTGGGACCGCAGCGTGCACGGCGACTACCGCGTCGAGTTGCGCATCGAGGTGCAGAACCGCCCCGGCGTGCTGGCCACGGTAGCGGCGGCCATCGCCGAAACCGGCACCAACATCGAAAATGTCGAATACTCGGAACGCGACATTGCCACGGCGACGCTGCTGTTTGCGCTGGAAGTGCGTAGTCGCACGCATCTCGCCGACGTCATGCGCCGCGTGCGCCGCGCCGGCGTGGTCAGCGGCGTGTATCGGCACCCGGTCTGAGTCGGCGTCCTGCCGACGCTTTGACAGCGCGCGCGGCGGTTGCTTGGATACGCGCTTTGCCACCGGACACAGCCATGCCGCGCAGCATCATCCATACCACCGAGGCGCCCGCCGCCATCGGTCCCTACGCCCAGGCCGTGCGCGTGGGTGAAACCGTCTACCTCTCCGGCCAGATTCCGCTCGATCCGCACAGCGGTCAGATGGTCGAGGGCGATATCGGCGCGCAGGCGCGGCAGGTCTTCGCCAATCTCGAGGCAGTGGCACGCGCCGCCGGCGGCAGCCTGCAGCAGGCGGTGCGCATCGGCATCTTCCTGGCCGACCTGGCCGATTTCGCGGCGGTCAACCAGGTGATGGAAGCAGCGCTGCATCCGCCCTATCCCGCGCGCGCCACCGTGGGTGTGGCCGCTCTGCCGCGCGGTGCGCGGGTCGAGGCCGATGCCATCCTCGTCCTCGACTGAAACCTTGCCGCAAGACGCGGCTGCGCGCCCGCTGAGCGCTCTGCCGGGCGTGGGCGCCGCGTTGTCGGCCGCGCTCGAACGGCGCGGCCTGCGCACACTGCAGGATCTCTGGTTCACGTTGCCGCTGCGCTACGAGGATCTGACCCGGATCGAGCCCATCGCCGCGCTCGTGTCCGGGCAGCGCGCCCAGGTCGAGGGCGTGATCAGCCAGGTGGAAACTGGGTTTCGTTTCCGGCCGCTGTTGCGGGTGGTCATGGAGGACGACTCGGGCGCCACGCTGGTGTTGCGCTTCGTGCACTTCCGGCGTGCCCAGGCCGCGCAGTTCGCGCCGGGTCTGCGCGTGCGCGCCTACGGTGAAGCGCGCGCCGGCGCGCACGGTCTGGAGATGGTGCATCCGCGTTACCGTATCGTGGGTACGACGCCCCCCGCCCTGGCGCAGAACCTCAGCGCCGTGTATGCGCAGAGCGAGGGTATCGGCAATGCGCGACTGACCGCGCTGATGGCGCGCGCGCTGGCACAGCTTCCGCCGGCGCATGAACTGGAACTACTGCCCGCCGGCCTGCGCGAACGGCTGGGATTGATGGACCTGCGCCGCGCACTGCTCTGCGTGCATCTTCCGCAGCCCGGGGATGATCAGGCCGCCCTGGCTGCGGGGATGCATCCAGCGCAGCGCCGGTTGGCCTTCGAGGAACTGCTGGCGCAGCACCTGGCACTGCGTCGGTTGCGTCAGCAGGCGCGTGCGCGGCGAGCGCCCATCTGCAGCGATGGCGCTGAACTGCAGCGACGCCTGCTGGCGATCCTGCCGTACGCGCTGACTGGCGCGCAACGGCGCGTGCTGGGCGAAATCATGGCCGACCTCGCCGCGCCGCGCCCGATGTTGCGGCTGGTGCAGGGGGATGTCGGCTCGGGCAAGACCATCGTCGCCGCGCTGGCAGCGCTGACCGTGATCGGCAGTGGCTGCCAGGTGGCATTGGCCGCGCCGACAGAACTGCTGGCCGAGCAGCACTACCGTAACCTGACCGGGTGGCTGCAGCCGCTGGGTCTGCCCGTGCTGTGGCTGGCCGGCAAGGTGCAGGGCCGTGCCCGCGTCGCGGCGCTGGCGCAACTTGCCGCAGGCGCGCCGATCTGTGTGGGCACGCACGCGCTGATGCAGGAGGGCGTGCGCTTCCGCCGGCTCGGTTTGGCCATCGTCGATGAACAACACCGCTTCGGTGTGCACCAACGGCTGAGCTTGGTCGAGAAGGGCGCCGCCGCAGGGGGCGTGCCACACCAACTGGTACTGACCGCCACGCCGATTCCGCGCACGCTGGCGATGACCGCCTATGCCGATTTGGATGTCTCGCTGCTGGATGAGCTGCCGCCGGGTCGTACGCCGGTGCAGACCGTGGCCCTAGCCAGCGCGCGCCGCGCCGAGGTGATCGAGCGCATCCGGTTCGCCTGTGCGCAGGGTCGGCAAGCCTATTGGGTATGCACGTTAGTCGAAGAATCCGAGCAGTTGGATGCCCAGGCCGCGGCGGCGGTGCACACCGAGCTGGCTGCGGCGCTGCCGGAGTTGCGCGTGGGCCTGGTGCACGGACGCATGAGACCGGTCGAGAAACAGGCGGTGATGGACGCCTTCAAACGCGCTGAACTGGCCGTGCTGGTGGCCACCACGGTGATCGAAGTGGGCGTGGACGTGCCCAACGCCAGCCTGATGGTGATCGAGAACGCCGAACGCCTGGGCCTGGCGCAACTGCACCAGTTGCGCGGCCGCGTAGGCCGCGGCAGCGTGGCCTCCAGCTGCGTGCTGCTGTACCGGCCGCCGCTCTCGGGCACCGCGCGTGCGCGTCTGCATCTGCTGCGCACCAGCAACGACGGTTTCCATATCGCCGAGATGGACCTCAGGCTGCGCGGCGCGGGAGAGCTATTGGGCACGCGCCAGGCCGGCATGCTGGCGCTGCGCGTGGCCGATCTGGCGCGCGATGCCGATCTGCTGCCGGCCGTGCGCGAGCTAGCCGACCGGCTGCTGCACGAGCAGCCTGCATGTGCCGAGGCCATCCTGACGCGCTGGTTCGGTAGCGCGCGCCGTTACGCCCAGGCTTGAGCGGCGCCGATAATCATCCGTATCCAATTGGAGTCGCGCATGCTGTTCATCGATACCGATCCCGGCGTGGACGATGCCCTGGCCATCCTGATGGCCCACGCCCATGGGTCGGTGGCGGGACTGGGCATCGCCGCCGGCAATGTGGGTCTGGCGCGCACCACCGCCAATGCGCTGAAGCTGCTGGAACTGATCGACGCGCCCACGCCGGTGTTTCCCGGCGCACCGCAGCCGCTGGTGCGGCCCGCGGACGATGCCGCCTTCGTGCATGGCGCCGACGGTTTCGGCGATACCGGCTACCTGCCGGCGTGCCGGCGCGCCCAATCCGAGCATGCCGCGCTGGCCCTGCTGCGGCTCAGCCACGAGCATGCCGGCGCGCTCACGGTGGTGGCGCTGGCGCCGCTGACCAACCTGGCGCTGGCGCTGAGCCTCGATCCCACACTGCCTGATCGCGTCCGGCGTCTGGTGATCATGGGGGGTGCAGTGACCGGGCAGGGCAACACCAGCGTCGCCGCCGAGTTCAACATCGGTTTCGATCCCGAGGCCGCGCATATCGTCTGCTCACGCTGGGGTGCGTTCGACCTGGTCGACTGGGAGCTGTGCTTGCGCCATGCGCTGCCGTTCGAGCGCGTCGAGCAATGGCTGGCGCAAGGCGATGCCCGCGCCGCGTTCTACGCCGCGATCTCGCGCAAGATGCGCGTCTTCAGCCGAGCGCAGCGGCGCAGCGGGTTGGTGGTGGCCGATGCGCTGGCCATGGCGGTGGCGCTGCAGCCTGATCTGGTCATCGAGGCTCAGGTTCGCCCGCTGGCCATCGAGCTGGATGGCGCTTTGACCCGCGGCGCTACCCTGGTGGACTGGGCGCAACGTAGCGGCCGTCCGCCCGTGGCGCGCATCGTCGGCGCAGTGGACCAGCACGGCTTCGAGCATTGCGTAGCGGCGGCGCTGGGCGTTGCCGCACCCTGACGCCGGGGTGTCAGCGCGCGCGGGCCGCCCGGCCGGCGCGACTGCGGCAACGGCTTGCCGACGGCCTGTGTCGCAGACTATCATGCGCCTCTTTTCAGCAGCCGACTGCCGCTCGAGCCCGCCCATGAAGCCCGACATCCATCCCAACTACCGCGAAGTCGTGTTCCAGGACGTGACCGCCAATTTCGCATTCCTTACCCGTTCCACGATCGCCACCAAGGACACCATCAAGTGGGAGGACGGCAAGGAGTATCCGCTGGTCAAGCTTGAAATCTCCTCGGCCTCGCATCCGTTCTATACCGGCAAGCACAAGGTCATCGATGCCGGCGGCCGCGTCGACAAGTTCCGCAAGCGCTACGCGACTGGCGCCAAGCCCTGAGCCTGCGCACGACAGTATCGATCGATTGACGCCGGCCTCGTGCCGGCGTCTTCATTTGCGGCCTGCGCAGCGGCTGGCGTAGCGAACGCTGTGCGATAATTCGCGGTGATTCCGCGGGCCCGCCCCGCGCGCAGGTCGCAGGCGCCGAGCCGCCTTGACCGGCCATCCGTTCCCCATCCGACGCCCGCAGGTGTACCGCTCCGGCGTCCGCAGCAAAGGAGACCGCGCGTGTCCACGTACAAGCTCATCAATGAAGCCACCGGCAGCAGCACCGAACTGCCTGTCGTCGCCGGACGTGTCGGTCCCGCCGCGCTGGATATCGGCAAGCTGTACCGCGATACCGGCTGCTTCACCTACGATCCGGGCTTCATGTCCACCGCCAGTTGTCGCAGCGCCGTCACCTACATCGACGGCGATGCCGGGGTGCTGATGTACCGCGGCTATCCGATCGAGCAACTGGCCGCGAAGTCCAGCTTCCTGGAAGTCGCCTACTTGCTGCTGCACGGCGAATTGCCGACGCCCGACGAATTCGACGCGTTCGAGAACGAAGTCACCCACCACTCGATGATGCACGAGTCGATACGCCACTTCCTGCGCGGCTTCCATCACGACGCGCACCCGATGGCCATGGTGTGCGCGTCGACCGCCTCGCTGTCGGCGTTCTATCACGACAAGATCGACATCGAGAACCCCGAGCACCGGCGTCTGGCGGCGATCCGTCTGATCGCCAAGATGCCCACCATCGCCGCCGCCTGTTACCGCTATTCCATCGGCTGGCCGATGCGCTTTCCACGCAACAACCTCGAGTACTGCACGCGCTTCCTACACATGATGTTCGAAGTGCCCAGCGAACCGCTGCAGCTCAACCAGACCGCGGCCAAGGCGCTGGACCTGCTGTTCATCCTGCATGCCGACCACGAGCAGAACGCTTCCACCTCCACCGTGCGCCTGGTCGGTTCCACCGGCGCCAACCCCTACGCCAGCGTGGCTGCCGGCATCGCCGCGCTCTGGGGTCCCGCGCACGGGGGCGCCAACGAGGCGGTACTCAAAATGCTCGAAGAGATCGGTGATGCCAAGCACGTCGGCAGCGCCGTCGCCAAGGCCAAGGACAAGAACTCCAATTTCCGGTTGATGGGTTTTGGCCACCGCGTGTACAAGAACTACGATCCGCGCGCGGCGATCATCCGCGAAATGACGCACAAGGTCCTGGCCGATCTGGGCGTATCAGACCCGCTGCTGGACGTGGCTCTGGAGCTGGAGCGAGTAGCGCTGCGGGACGAGTATTTCGTCGAGCGCAAGCTCTATCCCAACGTCGATTTCTACTCGGGACTGATCTACAAGGCCCTGAACATTCCCACGGAGATGTTCACGGTGATGTTCGCCATCGCGCGCACCGCCGGCTGGATTGCGCACTGGATCGAGCAACACGAAACCGCCGACACCAAGATCGGGCGTCCGCGCCAGGTCTACATCGGCGCCGAGAAGCGCGACTACCGCCCGATCGAAACGCGCTGAGCCCGCCTGCCGCGGTCGCGCGGCAACCCCGCGCAGTGGCGGTCGCTAGCATCCGGCCGACGGTGCCGGCTCGTCTCGCAGCATCAGTTCCAGCGCACTCAGTGAGGCGCGCCGCATCGCACGCTGGCCGATGCGGTCGGGAGGTGCCTGGCGCAAGCCGTCCAGCGGCAGCACGGTCAGATCGAAGGCGATGCCGTCGGCGAGGAACAGCAGCACTTCGACCGTACACACGCGCCCGTGGTCGATGCGCAGCTGGCGCTCGCGCAGTTCGCAGCGGATGCCGCGCTCGGCCAGGAAGTGCTCGACCGCGCCCGGTGTATCGTTGAACACATGCAGACACACCGCCGAGTGCTGGTCGGCGGTGCCCTCCAGCACCGGTCCGACCAGACGCGGCTCGAAGCGCTGCAAAAACCGCATCGCCTCGCGTGCGGCCAGGCGCCGCGCCAACAGGGCTTCCGGTTGGCTGCCGGCCTGGAACAGGCGCTGGTGTTCGCGCAGCGCCTGCTCGATTTCGCCATTGCGCGGCAGCGCCTGATCGTCGCGGATGCCCAGGCGCTCGGCTGCGCGCAGTTTGGCGCGGTGATAATCGCGCAATCCGTGCTCGCTGATCAGCCGCGCGGCTTCCAGCGCGACGCGGCGGCGCTGCTGCAGGCGGATGCCCTGCGTGCGCGCGTGGTGATGGCCTTGGCTGTGCGAGTGACGCGACATGATGCGCTCCGGCATGGCCTGGCCGCATCATGGCAACAGCGGCGCGTGTCCCGCAAGCCGGGACACGCGCGATCAGAACACGTCGTACGACTTGGCGTCGTGCTTGCTGTCCAATGGCACCTGCAGCTTGAGGCGCTCGTAGTCCTCGACGCGCATCACCTCGGGCATCGCCAGCGGATCGTTCGGCCTGGCCGGTAGTCCGGTGTCGCGGTTGATCAGCACGGTGACGATACCGGGCGGCATCGGCTCGGGCGCGGGCGGTGTGCCGTCCAGGGCGACTTTCATGTAGCGGATCCAGATCGGTAACGCCACGTAGGCGCCGAACTCGGGGTGGCCGTCGGCGTGGCCGAGCGATGAGAAATCGTCAAAGCCGGCCCACACGTCGGTGACCAGATCGGCGTTGTAGCCGCCGAACCAGGCGTCGCGGTACTCGTTGGTGGAGCCGGTCTTGCCGGACAGATCGGTGCGGCCCAGCGACAGCGCGGCAACGCCGGTACCGCTACGGATCACCGACTGCATGATCGAGGCGATCAGATAGGCGTTGCGCGGGCCGATCACCCGTGGTGCCAGGCGCAGCGGCAGCTTGGCATCGGCGGCGGGCGCCGGCATCAGCACGGTCAGATCGCCCGGCATCGGCGGCAGCGCGCTGCTGGTGCCGGCGGGTGCGGGCGCCGACGCTGCTGGTGCCTGTGGTGGCTGTTCGCGTTGCAGCGTCGCGTCGTCCAGTAGGCGCTGCGCGCAATCACGACAGGCGCGCAAGGGATCGGCGACGTACACCGGCTTGCCCTCGCGGTTATCGATATGCGCGATGAAGTAAGGATCGATCAGGAAGCCGCCGTTGGCGAACACCGCGTAACCGCGCGCCATCTGCAGTGGTGATACCGACGCAGTGCCCAGCGCCATCGACAGATTGTCTGGAATCTGGTCCAGGCTGAAGCCGAAGCGCGTCGCGTATTGGCGCGCATAGTCCACGCCGATGGCATCGAGCAGGCGGATTGTCACCAGGTTCTTGGATTGCGCCAGCGCCACGCGCAGCCGGGTCGGACCCTGGAATGTCTGGGTGTCGTTGGCCGGGGTCCATTCGCCGTTCTTGGCCGATGGGTCGGCAAAAATCAGCGGCGCGTCGTTGACCACCGAGGCCGGCGTGAAGCCGCGTTGGAAGGCGGCCGAGTAAACGAACGGCTTGAAGCTCGATCCGGGTTGCCGCGCCATCTGGGTGACGCGGTTGAACTGGCTGAGCGTGTAGCTGAATCCTCCCACCAGCGCCACGATGGCACCGTCGTCCGGCCGCAACGAAACCAGCGCGGCCTGGGTCTTGGGCAGCTCGGCCAGTTGCCAGCGGCCGGAATGGTCCAGAGATACGCGCACGATGTCGCCGGGTTTGAGCACCTGGTCCACGGTCCTCGGCGCTGGGCCGGTGCGGTTTTCGTTGATGTAACGACGTGCCCATGCCACTGATTTCAGATCCAGCAATATGGTCTGGCCGTTTTGCAGATACACGTGCGCGGTGGTTGCGTTGCTGTCGGTGACCAGGCCGGGCTGCAGACCGGCGATCGGATAGCGGCTGGCCAGATCCTTGCTCCAGGCCACGGGATCGGGTGTCGCCGGAAGCGCCACGCGGGCTTCCGGACCGAACCAGCCGTGGCGCCGGCTGTACGCCAGCATCTCGTGGCGAACCGCCGCGTTTGCGGCATCCTGCAGGCGGCCATCGATGGTGGTGTACACCGTGTAGCCATCGGTCAGCGCCTTGTTGCCCAGCTTCTGCACGGCCACCAGGCGCGCCATTTCGGCCACGTAGGGTGCATCGACCTGGATCGGCGCCTCGTGCGGGAAGGCATCGTCGGGAGTCGCCAGGGCTTTTTCATACTGGGCCTTGGTGATGAAGCCGACGTCGTGCATGCGCCTGAGCACGTAATTCCGGCGGATCATGGCGCGCTTGAGGTCGGTGACCGGATTGGCCGCCGACGGCGCCTGCGGCAACCCGCCCAGCATGGCGCATTCGGGCAGGGTGAGTTGGTCGAGCGTCTTGCCGTAGTAGTACTGCGCCGCCGCGGCTACGCCGTAGGCGCGGTGCCCGAGGAAAATCTTGTTGAGGTACAGCGTGAGAATGTCGTTCTTGCTCAGCTCGTTCTCGATGCGGAACGCCAGGAACCACTCCATCAGCTTGCGCGTGTAGCTTTTCTGCGGGCTGAGGAAGAAGTTGCGCGCCACCTGCTGGGTGATGGTGCTGCCGCCTTGTACCTTCGCGCCGCCGTGGATCAGCACTTCGAAAGCGGCGCGCGCAGTGCCGACGAAATCGACGCCGGGGTGGTGGTAGAAATCGGCGTCCTCGGCGGCCAGAAAGGCGTCGCGCAGCATGGGCGGAATCTGCTGGAACGTCACCGGAATGCGGTTGGTTTCACCGAAGCTGGCGATCAGCTTGCCATCCGCCGAGCGTACGGTGAGCGGCTCCTGCATCTGCACGTCCTTCAGCGAGGACACTGCCGGCAGCCGTGGCGCCAGGATCCAGTAGGCGATGCCGAGGGCCGCCGCGCCGGCCAGCGCGCCGGTGAAGCATAGGATGACGAACCATTTCAGCAGACGCATCGGAAACGGGTGGCGACCGCCGGCGGCGGGCTCTGACAATCACACGAGTATAAGCGGCCCACTGGTGTCGCCTGGGGATTGCGTCGAGGCCATGCGCCCGGCGTAGCGCCGAGTAGTGATGGTGACGTGCGCTGGCACAGGTCATGCCATCGCGTCTGCAAAGAATTGTGAAGCACCTCGCAGCGATTCGGTTCAGGGGGCGTTGCCAATGAGTTAAGACTTGATCTAATGTAGTGACGCATATTTCGCTCGTAAGGGCGCGTGGGAAGGGGAAATCCGGTGGGCCTTTTCAGTCCGAAGTCGGCGCCTCTGATCGGCGTGGACGTCAGTTCGACGGCCGTCAAGGTGCTCCAGCTCAGCCAGGCTGGCGCCCGCTACCGCGTCGAGCACTACGCCGTCGAGCCCCTGCCGCCCAACGCGGTGGTCGAAAAAAACATCGTCGAGGTCGAAGCAGTCGGCGAAGCGATCCGCCGTGCCGTGGCGCGTTCCGGCAGCAAGATCAGGCATGCCGCCGCGGCTGTGGCCGGCTCGGCGGTGATCACCCGCACCATCACCATGCCGGCAGAGCTTGGTGAGGACGACCTGGAAAGCCAGGTACAGGCCGAAGCCAACCAGTACATCCCCTATCCCATCGAGGAAGTCAGCCTCGACTTCGAAGTGCTGGGTCCGGTCCGGGACAACCCGGAAATGGTGCAGGTGTTGCTGGCGGCCTCGCGCACCGAAAACGTCGACATGCGCGTCGCCGCGCTGGATATGGGCGGACTGACGGCCAAAGTCATCGATGTCGAGGCCTTCGCCATGGAAAACGCCTTCGGCCTGATTGCCGACCAGCTTTCGGTGAGCCGCGACGGCGTGATCGCGCTGGTCGACATCGGCGCCACCATGACCACGCTGATCGTGCTGCGCCGGCAGCGCTCGATCTACTCGCGCGAGCAGGTGTTCGGCGGCAAGCAGCTCACCGACGAGATCATGCGTCGCTACGGCCTTTCCTACGAGGAGGCCGGTCTGGCCAAGCGCCAGGGCGGCCTGCCTGAATCGTACGAGATCGAGGTGCTGGAGCCGTTCAAGGAAGCGGTGATCCAGCAGGTCAGCCGCCTGTTGCAGTTTTTCTATGCATCCAGCGAGCACAGCAAGGTCGACCAGGTGGTGCTGGCCGGCGGCAGCGCGGCCATCGCCGGACTCGGCGAGATGATCGAAGAGCAGCTCGGTGTGCCCTGCTGCGTCGCCAATCCGCTGGCCAGCATGGCGCTGGCGCCCAAAGTCTCGCCGCAGGCGCTGGCACAGGACGCACCGGCACTGATGATCGCCTGCGGGCTGGCGCTGAGGAGCTTCGACTGATGGCGCGCATCAACCTACTTCCCTGGCGTGCAGAGCGGCGCAAGCTGCGCGAACGCGAGTTCTTCATACAACTCGGCGCGGCGGCGGCGGTGGCCGTGGGCCTGGTGGTCGTCTGGGCGATGTGGATGGGCATGCGCATCGACAATCAGAACGACCGCAATGCTTACCTGCAAGGCCAGATCGCGCAGCTGAAGGCCGAAAACGAACAGATCAAAAATCTCGACAAGGTGCGCGACCGCCTATTGGCGCGCAAGAAGATCATCGAAGATCTGCAGGCCAACCGCTCGCAGATGGTGCATCTGTTCGACGAACTGGTGAAGCGCACACCCGACTCGATCCGCCTGACCTCGATGGCGCAGAAGGGTGATCTGCTTACGCTTGACGGTCTGGCGCAATCGAACGCGGCGGTCGCCGATTACATGCGCAATCTCGAGGCCTCGCCCTGGTTGGGCGCGGCCGACCTCAAGAAAACCGAGAAGCGGGCCGGCGATTCCCGCATGCCCTATACCTTCGGCCTGACCGTGAAGATGGGCATGCCCAAGAACGGCGGGGTGCCGGCTGGCGCGAGCAGCCTGGCCGCCATGCCCGTGCCCGCCGTGCCGGCGCCTGCCGCGAGCGTGTCCGCCAAGCCCGCGGCGAGCCCTGCGGGCATGGCCAAGCCGGGAGCGCAGCCGTGAGTTTCATCGACGATTTCCGCAATCTCGACCGCAACAACATCGGCGCCTGGCCGCAGTCGGTCAAAACCACCTTCACCGTGCTGGCGCTGGTGGTGATCCTGTTCTTCGGCTGGTGGTTCAAGGTCAGCGGCCAGCAGAATCAACTGACTTCGCTGGCTGCCCAGGAAGACCAGCTCAAGCAGCAATTCGTCAAGGAGCAGGCGCGCGCGGTCAACCTCGAGGCTCTGAAGAAGCAGCTCGGCGAGATGCAGGACATGCTGCGCCAGATGCTGCGCCAGTTGCCCAGCAAGACCGAAATGCCGGAGCTGCTGGTGGACATCTCGCAGACGGCGCTCTCCGCCGGGCTGCAGACGGATCTATTCCAGCCCGAGCCGGAGTCCGTCAAGGAGTTCTACGCCGAGAAGCCCATCAAGCTGAAGATGATCGGCACTTACAACCAGTTCGGCACCTTCATCAGCGGGGTGGCTTCGCTGCCACGCGTGGTGATCCTCACCATGCACAACGTGTCATTGACGCCGCTACCCGCAGCAGCCGGTAGCAAGGGGCCCAGCGGCCTGCTGCAACTCGAGGGCACGGTGCGAACCTATCGTTACCTCGAAGACAACGAAGACTCCAAGAACGGGACCGGCACCGGCAAGGGGGGTGGCAAGTGAACACGCGCAAGCTGCTTGCCCGGATGCTGTTGGCCTGCACCGTGATCATGGCTCTGGGCGGCTGTACCCGCGGCATGTCCGACCTGCGCGAGTGGGTGGCGCAGGAGAAGGCCCAAAAAGGTCCGCCGTTGCCGCCGCTGCCGGTGATCAAAACTTTTGAAAGCTTCACCTACAACGATCAGAACCTGCGCGATCCGTTCAGTCCCAGCCCGCTCGAGGCCGGCGGCTACGATACCAACGGCCCGCGGCCCGATGCCAACCGCCCCAAGCAGCCACTGGAGATGTTCCCGCTGGATGCGCTGAAGATGGTGGGCACCATCGGCACGGGCGCCGGGGCACAGGCGCTGATCAAGGATCCAACCGGCGTGATCCATCGCGTGGTGGTGGGCAATTACATGGGCCAGAGCGACGGACGCGTCACCAAGGTGACACCGGATCAGGTCGACCTGACCGAACTGGTACCGAACGGCAATGGCGGCTGGATGGAGCGCAAGGCCGAAATCGCGATGAGCGAGCAATGAGGACCCTGTGGGGGTGATGTACATGACGACGCAAGCCAATCGCAAGAACGCCCGCGCCTGGTGCGCCCGCATGGCCGCGCTGCTGGCCGTGCTGCTGCTGGCGGCAGTACCGGCAGGGGCTATGGCCACAACCCTCAAGGACATGAGCTATCAGGCTCTACCCGGGGGTAAGGTCGATCTCACCCTCACCTTCGACGGTGCCCCGCCGCAGCCCAAGGTTTTCACCACGACCGACCCGGCGCGCATCGCGGTCGATCTGGACGGGACCGCGCTCGATCTGGCCAAGCGCCGGCTCGACATCGGCAGCGGCGCCACCTCCAGCGTCACCGCCGTCTCCGCGGGCGGGCGCACGCGCATCGTGGTGGATTTGTTCGAAGCCGCCAACTACACAACCCGTGTCGAGGGCAACAAGCTGATCGTGGCAATTGGCAGCGGCAACGGCAGCGCGCTGGCTTCGAGCGCGGTCGGCAACCCCAGCAAGGCATTGCCAAGCACCAGCACGCTGGCCATCGCCGGCATCGATTTCCAGCGCAGCAAGGACGGCGCCGGAGAGGTGATCATCCGCTTCAGCGGCAGCGGCGCCAACGTCGACATGCACCGCTCCAGCGGCGGCGTGACCGTGGACTTCGGCAACGCCTCGCTGCCACCCAAGCTGGCGCAGCGGCTGGACGTGAACGACTTCGCCACGCCGGTCAGCAGTGTCACCACACGTCCGCAGGGCGACGGTGCGCGCATGGAGATCGCCGCGCGCGGCGCGTTCGAGCCGTCGGCTTATCAGACGGGCGACAAATACGTCGTCGAGATCGCGCCCAAGCAGCAGCAGCAGACCGGCGGCGTGATCGGCAGCGGTATGAGCGCGCCCAAATACACCGGCGCGCGCGTCACCTTCAACTTCCAAGACATTCCCACGCGCTCGGCGCTGCAGTTGATCGCCGACGTGTCCAATCTCAACATCGTCGCCTCCGACAGCGTCGGCGGCAGCATCACCCTGCGTCTCGTCAACGTACCCTGGGACCAGGCTCTGGCGGTGATCATGCGCGCCAAGAGCCTGGGCATGCAGCGTGACGGCAACGTCATTTGGGTGGCGCCGCAGACCGAACTAGCCGCTTACGAGCAGGCGCGAGCCGAAACCCGTCAGCGTGCCGAGGAAGCCGCGCCGCTGGTCACCGACTTCATTCCGATCAGCTACGGCAAGGCATCCACCATCGCGCAATTGCTGACGCAGAAGAGCCTGCAAAACACCGCCGGGGGCGGCGCTGCCGGTAACGTCAACCGCGGATTCCTGTCCTCGCGCGGCAGTGTCACCTATGACGACCGCACCAACACGCTGATCGTCAGCGACATCCCAGAGAAGATCCGCCAGATCCGCGCGCTGGTGGCGCAGCTAGACAAGCCGGTCAAGCAAGTACTGATCGAGTCGCGCATCGTCATCGCCACCGACAACTTCACGCGCGAACTGGGCGCCAAGTTCGGTGCCAGCGGCTTCTTCACCAATCCCAGCGGGCAACTGGTATCCACTGGCGCGACCATCGGCACCAACGGCACGACGGGTCTGATCAACAGCATCAACGCGCAGAATCAGGTGATTGCGCAAAACAACCTCAACCAGCAGTACGCCGCGCAGACCGGCGGCACCGCGCCGCAGCCGACGCTGCCGCCGGCCATCACCTTCCCCGGCGGTCTCAATGTCAATTTGCCGGCCAGCACTCCGGCCGGCAGCCTCGGTTTGGCCATCCTGGGTTCCAACTACCTGCTTGATCTGGAACTCTCCGCCGCGCAGACCGAAGGCAAGAGCGAGACCATCTCCAGCCCGCGCGTGATCACCGCCAACCAGCAGCCGGCGATCATCAAGCAGGGTACCGAGATCGGCTACGTCACCTACCAGAACGCGCTGGGCGGCGCTGCCGGCGCCGGCACCGCCACCGTGCAGTTCAAGGACGCGGTGCTGGAGCTGAAGGTCACACCTACCATCACCGCTGACGGCCGCGTGTATCTGGCTCTGGACGTCAAGAAGGACGCGCTGGCCGGCTTCATCAACAACCCTGGCGGCGGCCAAGTGCCGCAGATCGACACGCGCCAGATTCAGACCGGCGTGCTGGTGGACAACGGCCAGACCGTGGTGCTCGGCGGTATCTACGAGGTCACCAAGGGCAACACCGTGACCAAGGTGCCGCTGCTGGGCGACATCCCCGGCCTGGGCATGCTGTTCCGCAATACCAATCGCAACAACACCAAGGCGGAACTGCTGATCTTCGTCACGCCGCGCATCCTCAACGAAAGCCTGAAATAAGGCGCGACCGGAGTACATGGCGAAAGGCGGCCGCGTGCCGCCTTTCGCGTTTGTGGAATGCCGCAAGCCGCGCAGCCTTGGTGCGCCGTGGCGCTGCAGGCAGCGGCGTTACCGGTAATGCACATCCGTGGACAGCGCTTGCGGCTGCCTTGCAACAATGGGCCGGGTGCTCGCCTCGCGAGCGGCGCTGCGGTAGCCGCGCCGATACGATTTCCGGGTCGCGCTGCAGAGAGGCCGATTGTCTTGTGACGCCGGTCACCTGCGATGCGCTCGCCGCAATGACGCGGCTTGTCGACCTACTCGACGCACGCGCCGAAGCGCTGCACGACTTCGGCGCGGGTCGGCGCAGTGGCGGCGCCGCAGCGCTCGGTACTGAGCGCCGCGCAACGGCTGGCGTACTCGACGGCTGCGCGCAGCGCCGCGTCGGGCATCACCGTCAACGCCGCGGCCAGCGCACCGCAGAACGCATCGCCGGCGCCGGTGGTGTCTTGCACCCGCGCGGGGACCGGCGGCATGCGGTAGCAGGTGCTGCGATCGCCCAAGCGTGGTCTGTTGCGGTGGGCCACGAAAGCGCCCGCCGCGCCAAGCGTGACCAGCACGCTGGCACAGGGCAGGTGCGCGATCAGTGCAGTGAACTCCGCATCGGGCAGCGCTGCCAGTTGCCCGGCGTCTATCGCGATGCCCGCATGCCGCTGCAGCAGTCCCGCGCATTCCGTTTCGTTGGGAATCAGCAGATCGCAGGCGCTCAGCAACGAGGCATCGAGATCGGGACGCGCCGGTGCGGGATTGAGCAGGCGCAACGCCTGCGCAGCACCGGCCAAGTCGAACGCCGCGCGCAGTGGCTCCAGTGCGGTTTCCAACTGGACCAGCACGACGCGGACGTCGCTGAACGCGGCGGACTGCGCGCGCACATGCGCGGCGTCCAGATGCTGGTTGGCGCCGGCGTGAACCATGACCAGATTCCGTCCTTGCGCATCCACCAGCACGCAGGCGTTGCCGGTGTCAGCTTCGGCACAGATCTGCCAGCGCGCGTCCACGCCTTCCCGCTGCGCCAGTCGGCGTGCGACTTCTCCGGCGGCGTCCGCGCCGATCGCGCCAATGAAGCAAGTGGACACCTGTTGCCGTGCGCAGGCGATGGCCTGGTTGCTGCCCTTGCCGCCTGAGCCGCTGGAGAAGCCCAGCGCGCGCAGGGTTTCCCCGGGCTCGGGAAAACGTGCGCAGCGCCAGACGAAGTCCTGGTTGTAGCTGCCGACGACGATGGTCCGTGACGCGCGCATGAGCCGCTCAGATCTGACTGATCACGCCGGCGATGGTCGCGGTCATGAAGGTGGCCAGCGACCCACCCAGTACCGCGCGCAGGCCCAGACGCGCCAGATCGCTGCGCCGGCTGGGCGCGATGCCGCCGATGCCGCCAATCTGGATGGCGATCGAGGAGAAATTGGCGAAGCCGCACAGCGCGTAGGTAGCGATCAGCCGGCTCTGCGGCAGCAACTGATCGAGGTGCTGCGACATGTCGGTGTAGGCGACGAACTCGTTGATCACCACCTTCTCGCCGATGAAGCTGCCCACCAGCGGCGCGTCGTGCCATGGCACGCCGATCAGCCAGGCCACCGGCGCCAGTACCCAGCCGAAGATCGTCTGCATGCTCAGATGGATGCTGCCGCCGCTGACTTGCGAGAGCCTGTGGTTGAGAGTGTTGGCTGCATCGCCGCCCCAGGCGTGCGTACCCAGCCACTGGATGGGCGCGTTGAGCAGCGCGATCAGCGCGATGAAGGCCAACAGCATGGCGCCGACGTTCAGCGCCAGCTTCAGCCCATCGCCGGCGCCGCTGGCCGCGGCGTCGATGATGTTGGAGGTGCTGCGTTCGACCGCCATCCTGACCGTGCCGCGCGTCAGTGGCTCCTGCGTTTCCGGGATCAGGATCTTGGCGAGCATCAGCGTCGCCGGCGCAGCCATGATCGACGCGGTCAGAAAGTGCTTGGCATAGAACTCCATCTGCACCGGATTGCCGTGGCCCAGCAGGCCCACGTACGCGGCCATCACCGAGCCCGCGATGTGCGCCATGCCGCCGATCATCACCGTCATCAGCTCGGCCTCGGTCATGCGCTCGATGTACGGCTTGATGGTGAGCGGCGCCTCGGTCTGACCGATGAACACGCTAGCGCAGACGCTGGTGGTCTCGGCGCCGGAGACACGCATCACCTTGGTGATCACCCAAGCCATGCCCTGCACGATCTTTTGCATGATGCCGAGGTGGTACAGCACGCCGGTAAGCGCGGCGAAGAACACGATGGTGGGCAGCACCTGCAGCGCGAACACGTAGCCGATGTTGGGGTTGGAGGCGTTGACCAGGTTGCCGAAGATGAAGCTGGATCCGGCACCGACGTAACTCATCAGGCTGACGAATCCGGCCGCCAGCGTGTCGAAGATGTCCTCGCCAAAAGGCACTTTCAGCACGAATAGCGCGAAGACCACCTGCAGTAGCACGCCGTTGCCGACCAGCTTCCAGTCGATGCCACGGCGATTGTTGGAAAAAACCACTGCGATCATCAGCAGCATGGCCAAGCCGAACAGGCCGAAAGCGATGCGGCCGAGCACATCCAGGACCATGCTTGATTCCCCAGCGCGGGCGCGCGCAAGGCGCTGAGACTAGGGCAAGCGCGCGCGACGCGGCAAGGTGAACCGCGCCAGGGGACCTAGAAGCCGCCGGGCAGATCCGATGCTTCCATTTTCGCGCCGGATATATCAGTAACGCGCCTCGAAGGCGCCGCGTACCCAAAGGCAGCGTGCGTTGTCGCCGTGTCCGTCGTAGCCCACGACATCGATGCGGCAGGTGCGTTGCGCATGTTCCGGATGCGCGGCAAGGAACTCGGATGCGGCGCGCAGCAGCCGCGCCTGCTTGGCTGCGCCCACCGAGCCCAAGGCGCCGCCACGGTCCTGTCCCGCGCGCGTACGCACCTCGATAAACACCAGTGTGGCGCCATCCAGCATGACCAGGTCGATCTCGCCATGGCGACTGCGCACATTGCGCGCCAACAGGCGCAGACCGGCTTGTTCGAGTTCGGTCAGGGCCGCGCGTTCACCGGCGGCGCCAAGCTGCTGGCGCGCAGTCGGCGGACGCGGCGCGCGCGGCATCAGGGTGCGGGGGCTTCGGAGGCGGGGGCGCTGCTCAGCGTGCCGGTGGCGGGTGTCGCGGCGCCGTTGACGAAGTGCACCCAAATCGGCGTGCGCTGAACATGACCTTGCGCGTCGACGCTGAGCTGACCGGTGGCGCCGGCGACGTAGCTGCCCGGATGCTGCTGCAGCCATGCGAAATACGGGCTGAGCAGATAGGCATCCATGCCGAATGCGAACAGTCGCGCGCCGCGCCCGCCGGCGGCGGGAAGATCGCGCGCCAGCGCCGCGCGGCTCGGCAGGCCAGGCTGCGCGTCGTACAGCCAGGGCGCATCGGGAAACTGTACGCTGTCGAGATCGCGATCCAGCGTATTAGGCGTGCCCGCGTACACCTGCACGCTGGCGAACACCGGTTGACGCAGCCGTGCCACGCGGATCTGCGGCAGCAGCAGGCGCGCGGTTTCCGGCGGCACGGCGATGAAGAAGCCGCCATCGCTGCCAAGGCCCGTGACGCCGGCTTGGATCTGCGCGCGGTAGTTGACCGTGTCTTGCGGCAGCGTTTGCACCGAGAGCACCTGGCCGCCGCCAGCCTCGAACTGTGCTTTGAATGCCTGCACGGCGCGCTGCTCGTTGTCCGATCCCGCCAGGAACACCACGGCGCTGCGGATACCCTGCTGCAGCATGCGTGCCGCAGCCTCGGTGCCGTCGTTCTCCGGCATCAGGCCGAACTCGACGCTGCCGGGCGGCGGATTGACCGCACCCTCGGGGTGATTGAGCGCCAGCACCGGCAGCGCCGGATTGCTGGCGAACAGCGCCGTCACTTCGTCGCGCGTCAATGGGCCGATGACCAGATCGGCGCCATCGGCTTGCGCGCGCTGGTAGGCGGCCAGCGCGCCGGCCGGCGTGCCCTGGGTGTCGTAGATGCGCACTGGTGGACGCTGCTGCGGCTGCGGCGTGTTGTAGTAGGCGCACAGAAAGCCCTCGGCCACGGCGTCGCCGGCAGGCCGCAGCGGTCCGCTCAGCGGCAGCAGCAGGGCGATCCGGTGGTAGGCGTGGAAGCCTTCCTGGGTCGCGCCCGTGCCTTGCGCGATCAGCGTGCCGGCCGGGCGCGTCAGTTGCGGGAGGGTTTCCGGCAGCGCGCTGCCCAGGCTATGCAGCGCGTGCGCCAGCCAGGGCAGCATGGCGTCGTTGGCGGGCAGTGCCTGTGCCTGCTTCTGCAGGTCCGGAACGCCCAGTGATACCAGCAGGCGCTCGGCTGCGCGCGCGTTGCGCTGGCGCGCCGCGCCTTGCAGCAGTGGATCCATGCGCACGCGCGCACGCGCAGCGGCCCAGCGGTCGCCCACCGCGCTGGCGGCGGCCAGTTGCAGGCGCGCGGCGCGCAGTTCGAGATCCGGCGGCAGCGTGCGCGGCAGCATGGCGGCGATGGCCAGCGCCCGTTGCGGATCGCGCGGCAGCGCCAGCTCGCCTTGCAGCAGGTTGTAGCGCGCGGCGTCATTGCCGCGCAGCGCGGCGGAATCCACGCTAGCCAACTGCTGGGCGGCGCGCGCACGCTGTCCGGCGGCGAACCACGCGTCGGCCGCGCGTAGGCGGTAGCCGTCATCCAGCGCGTTGCGCTGCCCGGGCGCGGCCAGATTCTCCCAGGTGCGTGCGGCGCCCTGGTAATCGCCGCGCTGGTAGAGGGCCTCGGCCTGCGCGTTGGCGGCCTGCTGGGCCGGCGTCGGGCCGCCCATGGTGGCGCATCCGGTCAGCAACAACAGGGCGGAGGCAAGCATCAGTATGGACAGGGTCCGCATCGTGGGCCTGCACGGGCGAGGGTGGCTTTGCGATGATAACGGATGCTGCCGGGCGACCTGCGCCTGCGGAGACGGCGATGAGCAATCCAGGCGGCACCTTGTGGGTGGTGGCGACACCGATCGGCAATCTCGAGGATCTCTCGCCGCGCGCGCGCCAGGTGCTGGTGCGCGCGGCGGCGATCGCGGCCGAGGACACGCGGCACACGCGCCCCTTGCTGCGGCACTACGGTATCCGCACACCGCTCGTGGCCGTGCACGAGCATAACGAGGCGGCCGTGGTGCCGGCGCTGATCGCACGGCTGCAGGCTGGTGACGACCTGGCGTTGGTGTCCGATGCCGGCACGCCGCTGGTCAGTGACCCGGGTTTCGTGTTGGTGCGCGCCGCGCGCGCGGCCGGTTTGCGCGTGGCTCCGGTGCCCGGCCCGTCGGCGCTGATTGCTGCCTTGTCGGTGGCCGGCCTGCCCAGCGCGCGCTTCGCGTTCGAGGGTTTTCTCCCCGCCAAGGCGGGCGCGCGCCGTGCGCGTCTTGCCGCGCTGGTCGGCGAGCCGCGTACGCTGATTTTTTACGAAGCCCCGCATCGCCTGCAGGAGATGCTCGACGATCTGCTTGCCGTGTTCGGCGCACAGCGTTCCGCTGTGTTGGCGCGCGAGCTGACCAAGCTGCATGAGATCGTGCTGGATGGCACCTTGGCCGCGCTGCGCGAGCGCGTGGGAACCGATGCCGACCAGCGTCGCGGCGAGATCGTGCTGCTGGTGGCCGGCAACGAGGCGGAGGATGCGCAAGCGCTCGGCGCAGGCCGGCGCCTGTACCGGCTGCTTTGCGCCGAGCTGCCGCCGGCGCGTGCCGCGCGCATCGCCGCCGAGTTCACCGGCGCGCCGCGGCGTGCGTTGTACGCCGCGGGCGCGCTCGACGACGTCCCGGATGGCAGCGCCTGACGCGCATGCCGCACCTGCGGGTACACTTTGCGGCGGAGTCGGCCGGACAGTCGCGTCGCGCAAGCGCCGAGGAAAGTCCGGGCTCCACAGGGCAAGGTGCCAGGTAACGCCTGGGCGGCGCGAGCCGACGGACAGTGCAACAGAAAACAAACCGCCGATGGCCCCGCAAGGGGATCAGGCAAGGGTGAAACGGTGCGGTAAGAGCGCACCGCGCGTGGGGACAACGCCACGCGGCACGGCAAACCCCACCTGGAGCAAGGCCAAATAGGGGAGCCATGACGTGGCCCGCGTCGCTCCCGGGTTGGCTGCTCGAGCCCGACGGCGACGTCGGGCCTAGAGGAATGACTGTCTAGAACAGAACCCGGCTTACGGGCCGACTCCACATCACCACTCCGGCGTCGCGGCCGGCCGCACAGGCGCGGCCGCGACGTTGCTCCGCGCCGGACGTCGTGCAAAAAAAGCAATGATTTCAGCGTACTTGCGTAGTCTCCTGAGAGACTGCGTTAAATCCGGCTGCGCGGGCTTTAGTCATTGATCTGCAAGGCAAAAACTCGTTGACAGTCGCAAATGCTGAGACTAAGGTGGCGATTAGTGTAAAAACGTGGGAAAAGGTGGACAAGTGTTCCAGGGCGAAACCGCCATCACGGTTGACGACAAGGGACGGCTGGCCATCCCCACCGCCCATCGCGAACTGGTCGCGCGCATCTGCGCCAATCGGCTGGTCAGCGCTTACAACCCATTCGAGCAGGGCTGCCTGTGGTTGTTTCCGTTTGGCGAGTGGGAGCGTGTGCGCGACGAGATCAACGCGCTGCCCAGCGTCAAGGCGGTACACCGCGCCCTGCAGATGAAACTGGTCGGCGCGGCCGCGGTGCTCGAGCTCGATGGCGCCGGCCGCATCCTGCTGCCGGGCAGTCAGCGCGCCGCGGCAGGCATCGAAAAGCGCGCCGTGCTGCTGGGCATGGGCAACAAGTTCGAACTGTGGGGCGAGCAGGCTCACTTCGCCAAGATCCGCCAGACCATCGGCGAGGACGACATCAGCGCGGACATGTCCGCGCTGCGGTTGTGAGCAGTGGTCGCGCAGGCAGCCATGAGTGACGCGCCGCGGCAACACAGCCCGGTGCTGCTGCAGGCGGCGGTGGATGGATTGAACGTGCGCGCCGCGGGCACCTATCTCGATGGCACCTTCGGCCGCGGCGGCCATGCCGCGGAAATTCTGCGCCGGCTCGATGGCCGGGGCCGTCTGCTGCTGATCGACCGCGATCCCGAAGCCGTCGCCGCCGCCCGTGCGCGTTTCGCTGACGATGCGCGCGTGTACGTGCGGCACGCGAATTTCGCCGACATGGCCGATTGGGATCTGGCGCGCGAAGGCCTGGACGGCGTGCTGCTGGATCTCGGCGTGTCCTCACCGCAACT
>JAJYQO010000062.1 GCA_021794575.1 Pseudomonadota bacterium
CCGCTGTGCCCGCCGCGCGCAAGCGTCGCCGCCGTGGCGGGCATGGGCGCCGGCACGAGGTCGAGGCGCACAAGGCCGCCGCCCAGGCCGCCGCCAGCACACACGTGCCTGCCGCGCGTCGTCCCGAACCGCGCCCGCCGCGTGGTGCGCCCGCCGCCGAGCACGCTGCCCAGCACGCGCCCAAGCCCGGTTTTTTGCGCCGCATCGCCGCGCTGTTCCGCCGCCGCTGAGCGCCGGCGGCACCGGCTGCCACGGAGGGCGCTCACGCGATACCGTATGCTTCCGGCTTGCGTCGGGACGGCACCGTGATCCGATTCGAACAGGTCAGCAAACGCTACCCCGGGGGCGGCGCCGCGCTGGATGGCGTCAGCTTCGCGTTGGAGCAGGCCGAGATGGCCTTCGTCACCGGCCACTCGGGCGCCGGAAAGAGCACGCTGCTCAAGCTGGTCGGCCTGCTGGAGCGGCCGAGCGCCGGCGTCGTGACGGTGACCGCCCGCAACCTGCGCCAGGTGCGCCGACGCGGCATCGCCCAGCACCGACGCGCCGTCGGCATGGTGTTCCAGGACCATCGTCTGCTGCTCGACCGCAGCGTGCAGGCCAATGTCGAACTGCCTCTGGTGGTGGCCGGCGTACCGGCCAGCGAGCGCGCCAAACGCGCACGCGCGGCGCTCGAGAAAGTCGGTCTGGGCGGCATGGAGCAGCGTCTGCCGGCGCGATTGTCCACCGGTGAGCAGCAACGCGTGGGCATCGCGCGCGCCATCGTGGCGCGACCGGCGGTGCTGTTGGCAGACGAGCCGACCGGTAACCTCGACCCGCAACTGGCGGTCGAGATCATGCGGCTGTTCGCCGAATTCCAGGCGATCGGCAGCACGGTGCTGGTGGCCACGCACGATCTGTTCCTGATCAAGCGCATCCGCAAGCGCGTGCTGGTGCTGGATCACGGCCGGCTGGTCGATGACCTGGCGGCGGGCGAGGTGGCGGCTTGAACGCGCCCGAAACCCGCGCCTCGGCTGCGCGCGGCGGCGCACTCGCGCGCTGGTGGCGCGCGCATCGCTGGGCGCTCGCGCAGAGCTTGTTGCGTCTGCGCGAGCATCCGCTCGGCACGCTGCTGACGGTCGCGGTGATGGGGCTGGCGCTGGCGCTGCCGCTCAGTTTCTACCTGGTGCTGCTGAATCTGGACCGGTTCGGGCAGGCGTTGGGCGAAGGTCAGGCGGTCAGCGTGTTCCTGCAGGCCGGCGATGCGCAGGCACAGGCGCAAGCCCTGGCGCGGACACTGCGCGGCGAACAGACCGTGGCCGCGGTGACGCTGAAATCGCCGCGGCAGGGCCTGGCGGCGCTGGCCGCGCTGCAGGGCTTCGGTCCGGCGCTGGCCGCGCTGCCGGACAATCCGCTGCCCTGGGTGCTGGTGGTCGAACCGCGCGTCGCGGCCAGCCCATCGCAGATCGCGGCGCTGGTGCGGCAGCTGCGTGCCGATCCGCGCGTGGCGCTGGTGCAGGATCAGGGACCGTTCCGCGCGCGCCTGGATGCTCTGCGCGGATTCGGCGCGCGGGTGATGCAGGTGCTGGCGGCGCTGCTGGCGCTGGCGGCACTGCTGGTGGTTGGCGCCAGCGTGCGCAATGACATCCAGAGCCGTTCCCAGGAGATCGAGGTGCTGCAACTGGTCGGTGCCAGCGCCGCCTTCGTGCGCCGCCCTTATCTGTATGCGGGGCTGTGGCTGGGTTTGCTCAGCGGCGTGGTCGCGGTGGCGCTGACGATGCTGCTGGAGGCCGTGCTGGCCGGTCCGGCCGCGCGCGTCGATGCGGCCTGGGGCGGCCGGCTCGGCCTGGTCGCGCTCGACGTGACGCCCTTACTTGCCCTGCTGCTGGCGGCGGCTATGCTGGGTTGGCTGGGCGCACGCATTGCCAGCGCGCGCCACCTGGCCGCGGACGAGCCGGCCTGAGCGAGGGTTGCATGCACAGCGGCATTGCCAGACACCTACCGAGTGAGACGCCGCGCGTGATGATCGTCGACGGGTCGCGTGTGGTGCGGCGCATGATCGAGCAATTGCTGCTGAAGGAACTGCCGGGCGTCAGCGTGGTGTCCTGCGGTAGCGGTGCCGAAGCCATTGCCGCGCTGCTGGACGCGCCAGTGGATTTCGTCACCACCGCGCTGCGCCTACCGGATATGGACGGCGTCGACCTCGCGCGCGTGCTGCGTCAGCAGGCGCAGCAGGCCTACATGCCGATCGTGGTAGTTTCCGGCGACGTCACCGAGCGTCTGGAAGCGCGCCAGCTCGGCGAGGAAGTAACCGATTATTTCGACAAGGCGCTGGGCTTTCCGGCGCTGGCGGCTTTCATTCGCGGCTACGTGCGCCCGGAACCCGGCGCCAGCGGCGAGGTGCTGTACGTGGAGGACAGCCGCGTGGTAGCCCTGGCCACGCGACGCATGATGGAAAAATGCGGTCTGACCGTGCTGCACTCGATCAGCGCCGAGGATGCGCTGGCGCTGCTGGAGGCGGCGCGTGCGCAGGGCCGCACCGGCGCCGATGTCGTGCTGACCGATGTCAACCTCAAGGGCGCGCTGTCAGGCGCCGACCTGATCGCGCGCATCCGCGGCGAGTTCGGCTACGGCAAGGGCCGGCTGCCGATCCTGGTGATGACCGGCGACGACAACCCGCGCAACCAGGCGGCCCTGCTGCGCAGCGGCGCCAACGATCTGGTGCAGAAACCCATCGAGGAACGCCTGCTGGTGACCAAGCTGCTGTTTCAGCTTCGCGTGTCGCAGCACCTGCGCCAGCGCGACGGCATCGATTGAATGGCCGAGTTGCGTCTCCAGGCCGGCTGGAAAGCGCTGCTGGGTGACTGGTTCGAGCGGCCCGATATGCAAGCGTTGGCGGCGTTTCTGCGCGCTGAAAAGGCCGCCGGCAGGCGGATTTATCCGCCCGGCCGCGAGATCTTCGCCGCGCTGGATCACACGCCTTTCGAGCGCGTGCGCGTGGTGATCCTGGGCCAGGATCCCTATCACGGCCCCGGTCAGGCGCACGGGCTGTGCTTCTCGGTGCGTCCCGGCGTGCCGGTGCCGCCCTCGCTGGCGAACATTTACGCCGAGCTGCAGCGCGACATCGGCTTCGTGCCGCCCGACCACGGCTGTTTGGTTCCCTGGGCCGAGCGCGGCGTGCTGCTGCTCAACGCCGTGCTCACGGTCGAAGCCGGACGCGCCGGCTCGCACCAGGGCAAGGGCTGGGAAGGCTTTACCGACCGCGTCGTGCAGTTGCTCAACGAGCGGCGCGAGGGCCTGGTGTTCATGCTCTGGGGCAGTTATGCGCAAGCCAAGGGCGCGCTGCTCGACGGGCGGCGTCATCTGATATTGAAGGCGCCGCATCCGTCACCGCTGTCGGCGCATCGCGGCTTCATCGGCTGCGCGCACTTCTCGCGCTGTGCGGAGTGGCTGGCGCGGCGCGGCGAGCCGCTGTTGGACTGGGCACTGCCGCCGCGCGCCGAGTTGTCCTGCTGAGCACGGCGCCCGCGCAGTGCCGCGGTCATGCAGGCTTCACGCACATTCATGTACCATGTGGTTCAGTTTATCGGGAACCACCCGCCACGCGCGGGGTCCAAGTTTTAGCACTCACATACCCGGAGTGCTAAAATCAACCTCCATGAGGAGTTTGACCATGTCTCAAGCCTTGGCCGCACGTACCTGGATTCTGCCCAGCCCGGTGGGCAGCCTCGACGCCTACATCGGCGCGGTGCACCGCATTCCCATGCTCAGCAGCGAAGATGAACAGGATTTGGCGCGCGAATTTCGCGAGCGGGGCAATCTGGAAGCCGCCAAGGCGCTGGTGATGGCGCACCTGCGCTTCGTGGTGCATGTGGCCCGCGGCTACTCCGGTTACGGGCTGCCGCTGGGCGATCTGGTGCAGGAAGGCAACATCGGCCTGATGAAGGCGGTCAAGCGCTTCGATCCGGACATGGGCGTGCGTCTGGTCAGCTTCGCCGTGCACTGGATCCGCGCCGAGATGCACGAGTACATCCTGCGCAACTGGCGCATCGTCAAGGTGGCCACCACCAAGGCGCAGCGCAAGCTGTTCTTCAACCTGCGCAAGAGCAAGAAGCGTCTGGGCTGGCTGAATGCCGAGGAGGTGCGCGCCGTGGCCAAGGACTTGGGCGTACCCGAGGCGACGGTGCTCGAGATGGAAGCGCGCATGAGCAACTACGACGTGGCCTTCGATGCGCCCGCCGATGCCGACGACGACGCCCCACCCGCGCCCGCCTTGTACCTCGAGGATCACGGTGCCGATCCCTACCGCACGGTGGCCGAGGCTGACCAGGAAGGCCGCGATCTGGACAGCCTGCAGCATGCGCTGACGCGCCTCGACGCGCGCGCGCAGGACATCATCCGTCGCCGCTGGCTGGACGCCGACAGCAAGATCACGCTACAGGAACTGGCCGACGAGTACGGCGTGTCCGCCGAGCGCATCCGCCAGATCGAGTCGGCGGCGCTGAAGAAAATGCGCGCCAGCTTCGAGGCCTGAGGTCGATCGGGACTCGGGACTCGCACGTTGCGATTTTTTTGAGGCGGCACATCCTGGCCGGCGCCCGCTCTTTCTGACGTCATCCCGGACGGCGCGCAGCGCCGAGCCGGGATCCAGCGGCCTTGCGGCGAGTCTGACTGGATCCCCGCATCCGCGGGAATGACAGCAAAAAAGCGAGGCCATCCCAGACGGCGCACCCCTTCTGTTGATGTCATCCCGGACGGCACGCAGCGCCGAGCCGGGATTCAGACGGGTGCCCCGCAAGTAGCACTGGATCCCGGTTCACGCTGCGCGTGCCCGCGGATGACACCCTAAAAGCGAAACATCCTCACTCGCCGCGCTCTTTGGATTTTTATCGCCATCTCAGACGGCGCCGCTTTCGATGTCATCCCGGACGGCATGCTTCAGTTCCGCGCCAACGGCAGCTCGATTCGTACATCCAGACCGCCGCCGTCTCGGTTGCCAGCGCTGATGCTGCCGCCGGCGCGGGCAATGGCGCTGCGCGCGATGGCCAGACCCAAGCCGCCGCCGCTGCCGGTCTGCTGGCGCGCATCGGCGCTGCGATAAAACGGCTCGAAGATGCGCGCCAGGTCCGGCTCGGGCACACCCGGTCCGCGGTCGCGGATCACCAGCAGCGCACGCGCTTCGCCGCTGCCGCCGCTGCGCTGCAGCCGCACGTCGATCGTGCTGCCCTCGGGCGCGAAGCGCAGCGCATTGCGCAGCACGTTTTCCACGGCGCTGGCGATCAGATCCAGCTCGGCGCGGATCGGCAGCGGCTCGGGCGCCGCCTCGAAGCGGATCTCGATCGCGCGCTGCGAGGCCTCGAAGCGAGCATCGGCCACGCGCGCACCAGCGATTACGGTCAGGTCACCGCGCTCCACCGCGCCGTGCGCGCCGCTCTCCAGACGCGACAGATCCAGCGTCTGGCCGATCAGCCGGTCCATGCGATCCAGTTCGCGCAGGATGCGCGCGTGGCTGGCCTCGCGTTCACTGGTTTCGGTCTCGACCCGCCCCAGCTCGACCGCGACGCCCAGCCGCGCCAGCGGCGAGCGCAGTTCATGGGCGACATCGCCGATCAGACGCCGGTGGTCCTGGATCAGTCGCTCGATGCGCGCGGCCATCTGGTCGAACTCGCGCCCCAGCGCCACCATCTCGCGGCTGCGACCGACACGCAGCGCGCCCACGCGCGCGCCCAGATCGCCATCGGCGAAGCGGTGCGCGCTGGCGCGAATCTGGCGTAGCGGCAGCGCCACGTAACGCGCCAGCAGCAGCGCCACGCCGGCGCTCAACACCAGGCCAAGCAACACGAAACTCAGCCAGAACGCGCGAAACGGCGGGTGCGGCGGATGCGGCGGGCGCAGCCAGCGCACATCGACCAAATAGCGGCGGCCGTCGCTGGCGCTGGCGATGCGCTGCACGGCAAAACCCGGCCACGCAGCAGGCGGCGGCGCGTTCCGTGGGGGCGGCGCATCCAGCGGGCGCACCCAGACGCGGATCGGCCCGCCGCGCTGGGTGCGCAGCCAGCGCCAGACCTCGGGCATGCTGTGGCTGCCGATCATGCGCACCGCGGCGGCGGCGATGTCCTCGGCCAGCGCCTGCTGATGCGCGCTGGGCAGCTGCTCGCGCTCGCGCTCGACCACGCGCGTGGTAATCCACACGCTGCTTGCCATCACCGCAACCAGGCTCAGCCAGAACAGCGCGAAGACGCGCCAGTACAGACCGCCCACGTCACGCGCCCGCGCGGCGGAACATGTAGCCGCTGCCGTGCAGCGTGGCGATGCGCGACTGCCCGTCGGGCGCGCTGCCCAGCTTGCGGCGCAGCCGCGAGATGTGCACGTCGATGCTGCGGTCGAACGGCGACAGCGCCCGGCCCAGCGCGGTCTCCGCCAGCAACTCCTTGCCGACGCCGCGCCCGGCCTCGCGCATCAGCACCGCGAGAATGTTGAATTCGGAGGTGGTCAGGTTGAGCGGTTGGCCGTCCAACAGCGCCGTGCGCGTGCCCACGCGCAGCTCGACCGCGCCGATACGCATGTCGGCGAAACGCGGATTGTCGGCCTCGTCGCGGCGTGCGCGGCGTAGCACGGCACGGATGCGCGCCGCCAGTTCGTGCGGATTGCAGGGCTTGGTCAGGTAATCGTCGGCGCCGATTTCCAGCCCCAGGATGCGATCCACGTCGTCGCCCAGCGCGGTAAGCATGAGCACCGGCAGGGTGGTGGCGGCGCGCAGGTCGCGCAGCACGTCGAGGCCGGAGCGCGCCGGCATCATGATGTCCAGCACCAGCGCGTCGTAAGGCTCGCCCAGCGCGCGCTTGAGCACGGTATCGCCGTCGAACACCGGCTCGACGCTGAAACCCTCGCGCGCCAGAAAACGCGTCAGCAGCTCGCTGAGTTCGCGGTCGTCATCGGCGAGCAGGATGCGGGCACCGGCCATGGGGCTCGGGTTTCAGTGGGCGTGGCTGCGATGGTGCCGCGCGGCCGGCGCTGGCGCCAGCCGGCCGCGCGAGTCGAGGTCAGGGTGCGGCGGTGGCCGGTGCCGGGATGTTCTTCAGATTCTCGTCCAGCGCCGCGCGCAAGGTGGCGATGGCGGCATCGGGATTGGTGGGCAAGGCCTGCAGGCGCGCCAGCCGGGCGTAGGCGAAATTGCGCAAGATCGGATCCTGGGTGCGCGTCAGGACCTGCCGGTACAGAGCTTCGGCATCGCCGCGGCGGCCCTGCATCAGGTACAGGTGCTGCAGCGCGCGCAGGTCGCGCATGGCGGCGAAGCGCGCCGGCATGCCCCGCGCAAGCAGCGCGTGCCGGTGTTCCATCATGCCGTGGCCGTGATTCCAGCCGTGCCGCCAAGCGCCGGCCTGCATGCTTGGTCCTTGCATGGTGTCCGCAGCCGGCGGCGTGGCCAGTGCGCCGCTGCTGGCGCCGACCGCGCCCAGCGCCAACAAGCTGGCGAGCGCGATACCGAGTCGAGAAGTGTGGATTTGCATGGGGGTTCTCCGTGAGAGGTTGAGGTGCCGCCGGCAGCGTGCGGCCGGAGGGGTGAGGACGCGACGCGGGGGGGGATCGCGCCGGCGGCATGACCGGACTCTAGGCGCGCCGGGTCGGGCCGGGCGGCGCGTGGCGTTGCGGGATGTAACGCTTCGTTATCACGGCGATCGTGCCGTGCCGGCGTATGCGGCCGGGCACCATGCTGCGGCGCGGCATGGCTTGCGCTAGGCTCGGATTTTTGGGAGCCAGCCATGTCCGTGCCCGAGCTGTATACGTTTCTGCTCGATTTCGACAGCACGCTGGTGGGTGCCGAGTCGCTCGAGGTGATGGCCGAGGTCTGCCTGCCGGAGGGCGCCGAGGGCGCGCGTCGGCGCGCGCGCATCGCCGAACTCACTCGTGCCGGGATGGAAGGGCAAATCGATTTCGGTGCCGGCCTGCGCGAGCGTCTGGCCCTGCTCGATCTGCGTCGCGAGCAGCTGCCCGCCATCGTCGAGCGCCTGCGGCAGGCCATCAGCCCCTCGTTCCGCGCCAATCGCGCCTTCCTGGCCGAGCACGCGGCGCGCATCCACGTGCTGTCCGCGGGCTTCGTCGAACTGATCGTTCCGGTCATCGAGGCGCTCGGACTGCACGCCGGGAACGTGCATGCCAACCGGCTGCGCTTCGACGACGACGGCCGCCTGCAGGGTTGCGACGAAGCCAACCCGCTGGCTTGTGCCGGCGGCAAGGCGGCGCTGCTGCGCACGCTCGAACTCCCCGCGCCGCGCGTGCTGGTGGGCGATGGCTGGAGCGATCTGGAGGCGGCCGAAGCAGGCGCGGTGGAGCGCTTTTACGCCTATACCGAACACGTGCGCCGCGCGCCGGTGCTGGCGCGTGCACCGCGCCAGGCAGCCAGTTTCGACGAGGTACTGTTCGATCTCGGCTTGCGTGGCGCCCATTCCTATCCGAAGAGCAAGCTCAAGGTACTGCTGCTGGAGAACATCCACCCCAGCGCCGTGGAGGCGTTCGCCGCGGCGGGCTACAGTGTCGAGACAGTGGCCGGCGCACTCGATGAGGACGCGCTGACCGCGCGCATCGGCGAGATCGCCATACTCGGCCTGCGCTCCAAGACCCGCCTCAACGCCCGTGTGCTGGCCCACGCCCGGCGGCTGCTGGCGGTAGGCGCGTTCTGCATCGGCACCAACCAGATCGACCTCGCCGCCGCGCGCGGGCGCGGCATCGCGGTATTCAATGCGCCCTACAGCAACACCCGCTCGGTGGTCGAGTTGGCGCTGGCCGAAATCATCCTGCTGCTGCGCGGCCTGCCGGAAAAGCTGCGGCAGATGGACCGCGGCGTGTGGGACAAATCCGTCGGCCCGGCGCGCGAGGTGCGCGGCAAGACGTTGGGCATCGTCGGCTACGGCAACATCGGCATGCAGTTGTCGGTGCTGGCCGAGGCGGCCGGCATGCGCGTGCTGTACGTCGACCTGGCCGAGCGCCTGGCGCTGGGCACGGCGCGGCGCATGCCCAGCCTGCGCGCGCTGCTGACCGAGTGCGACGCGGTCAGTGTGCACGTCGATGGCCGGCCCGAGAACCACAACCTGTTCGGCGCCGCCGAGTTCGCGGCCATGCCCAGGGGCAGCGTGTTCCTTAACCTGGCGCGCGGTCACGTGGTGGACCTGGATGCCCTCAAGGCCGCATTGGACAGTGGTCATCTACGCGGTGCGGCGCTGGATGTGTTTCCGGAGGAGCCGGCGCGCAACGGCGATGCCTTCATGCACCCGCTGCGCGAAAACCCGCGCCTGCTGCTGACCCCGCACATCGGCGGCAGCACGCTGGAGGCGCAGGCCGACATCGGCCGTTATGTGGGCCAGCGGCTGATCGATTACCTCGATACCGGCAGCACCGAGGGCGCGGTCAACGTGCCGGCGCTGCGCCTGCCGCCGCAGGCGCGCGCGCACCGCCTGGTGCACCTGCACGCCAACCAGCCGGGCGTGCTGGCGCGCATCAACGAGGCGCTCAGCGCGCACGGCGCCAACATCCTCGGCCAGTACCTGAAAACCGACAGCGAGGTCGGCTACGTGATCACCGACGTCGACCGCGACTACTCGCCGGACCTGCTCGATGCCATCCGCGCGGTGCCGCACACGCTGCGTTTCCGCATGTTGTATTGAGCGTCGTGCGGGGCGTTACGGGAGCGGTTTGCAAAACCGCCCCGGCACCTGGATGTGCCGCCGCGACGAGTGCGCAAGTGCCGGTCGCGACAAAGGTAGCGCGGCTTCGCCGCGCCCGTTTGCCTGCATGTAGTCGCTTTGAATCAGGCGGCAAGATGCCCGGTTTTGCAAACTGAACGCGAGTCAATCCAGCGCGTAGCCGAACTGCTGGCGGAACTGCTCGGCGAACTCGTCCCAGGTGAAGCGCTGGTTCTGCGTGCCGGGGTACTCGATCTTCAGCGCGCCCATCAGCGAGGCCATGCGGCCCACCGTAGGCCAGTCGCAGCCGCGCATCAGGCCGTGGATGAGGCCGGCGCGGTAGGCATCCCCGCAGCCGGTGGGGTCACTGATGCGGCGCTCGTGCGCGGGTGGAATCTCGACGATGCCCTTGGCGGTGTGGATCCGCGAGCCGTGCGGTCCGCGGGTGACGATGTAGGCCTCGACGCGCTCGGCGATCTGCGTCTCGCTCCAGCCGGTGCGCTGCTGCAGCAGCTGCGACTCGTAGTCGTTGACGGTGACGTATTGGGCCTGCTCGATCAGCGCGCGGAACTCCTCGCCGTTGAATAGCGGCATGGCCTGGCCGGGATCGAAGATGAACGGCACGCCGCGCGCGGCGAACTCGCTGGCGTGCTGCAGCATGGCCTCGCGCGAGTCCGGCGCCACGATGCCGAAGGTGACGCCCTCGACGTCGCGCACGTGGCACTCCACCGAGCGCATCATCGCGCCGGGGTGGAAGGCGGTGATCTGGTTGTCGTCGAGGTCGGTGGTGATGAAGGCCTGCGCGGTGAACAGGTCAGCGATCTCGCGCACCCGGTCGAGGCGGATGCCGCTCGCCTCGAAGTGCCGGCGGTAGGGGCCGAAGTCCTGACCCACCGCGGCCATCGGGACCGGCTCGCCGCCCAGCAGTTTCAGGTTGTAGGCGATGTTGCCGGCGCAGCCGCCGAACTCGCGGCGCATGCGCGGCACCAGGAAAGCCACGTTGAGGATGTGCACCTGGTCCGGGAGGATGTGGTTCTTGAACTGGTCCTGGAACACCATGATGGTGTCGTAGGCGAGCGAACCGCAGATCAGGGCGGACATCGGGACTCCGGTGGGCGGGGCAGCCGCGCATGGTAGCGCCGCCGCGCCCGGCGAGTGCGAAAGCGCCGGCAAAACCGCGTCCGCAAAGGCTTTTTTAACGGCATCGCTGTTGCTGCCCGCGGTCCCTGCGCCTAGACTGTCGGGCTTCTCCGCTATCTCGCCGGACGCGCGCGCATGTTCAAGAAACTCCGCGGGGTTTTTTCCAACGACCTCTCGATCGACCTCGGCACCGCCAACACGCTGATCTACGTGCGCGGCGAGGGCATCGTGCTCAACGAGCCTTCGGTGGTGGCCATGCGCCAGGATCGCGCCCATGGCGGCCCGCGTACGGTGGCGGCGGTGGGTTCGGAGGCCAAGCACATGCTGGGGCGCACGCCCGGCAACATCGTCACCGTGCGGCCGATGAAGGACGGCGTGATCGCCGACTTCACCATGACCGAGGCGATGCTGCAGCACTTCATCAGGCAGGTGCACCGTTCGCGCTTCCTGCGTCCCAGCCCGCGCGTGCTGGTCTGCGTGCCCTGCGGCTCGACCCAGGTCGAGCGCCGCGCGATCAAGGAATCGGCCGAAGGCGCCGGCGCGCGCGACGTATTCCTGATCGAGGAGCCGATGGCCGCCGCGATCGGCGCCGGCCTGCCGGTGCATGAGGCGCGCGGTTCGATGGTGCTGGACGTCGGCGGCGGCACCTCCGAGGTAGCAGTGATCGCGCTGAACGGCATCGTGTATTCGCAGTCGGTGCGCATCGGCGGCGACCGCTTTGACGAGGCCATCGTCAACTTCGTGCGGCGTACGCGCGGCACGCTGATCGGCGAATCCACCGCCGAGCGCATCAAGTTCGAGCTGGGCTGCGCCTATCCGCAAAGCGAGATCAAGGAGCTGGAAGTCTCCGGCCGCAACCTGGCCGAGGGCGTGCCGCGTGTGTTCACGCTGAACTCCAACGACGTGCTCGATGCCTTGCACGAGCCGCTGCAGGGCATCGTGGCGGCGGTGAAATCAGCGCTGGAGCAGACGCCGCCCGAGTTGTGCTCGGACGTCGCCGAGCGCGGCATCGTGCTCACCGGCGGCGGCGCGCTGCTGCGCGATCTGGACAAGCTGATCGCCAAGGAAACCGGCTTGCACGTGCACGTGGCCGACGATCCGCTGACCTGCGTCGCGCGTGGCGGCGGCCGTGCGCTGGAACTGATCGACCAGCACGGCAGCGACTTCTTCACCTACGAATAAGCCGGACTGCGGCGCGCGACCATGGCGCTGTCACGCGACGGTTCTCCGGGGTGGTCGGCCGTCGGCGGCGGCGGCACACTGCGCCTGGCCGCCTACCTGCTGCTGGCCGGCGCCTTGATGATGCTCGACCACCGCAATGCCTGGCTGCCGCGTCTGCGCGCCGCCAGCGCGCTGCTGGTGCAGCCGCTGTGGCGCCTGGCCGGCGCGCCGGCGCAATGGTACGAGGACGCGCGCCAGCATCTGGCCAGCCAGGCCAGCTTGCGTGCCGAGAACGGCAAGCTGCGCGACGCCCTGCTGCTGGCCAACGTGCGCATCGCGCGCATGCAGGCACTGGTGCGCCAGAACGACCAGCTCAAGCGGCTGCTCGATGCCGCCGAAACGTTGCGCATGCAGGGGCAGCTGGCGCGCGTGATCGACATCGATCTCGACCCCTACCGCCGCCGCATCGTGATCGATCGCGGCGCGCGCCAGGGCGTGCACATCGGACAGCCGGTGGTCGATGCGCATGGCGTCATGGGGCAGGTGATCGAAGTGCTGCCGGATACCGCCGTGGTGCTGCTGGTCACCGATCCCAGCGCGGCGTTGCCGGTGCTCGATGCGCGCAGCGGCGTGCGCGCGCTGGCCTACGGCAGCGGCCACGGCGATCAGCTGGAATTGCCCAATCTGGCCATCAATGCCGATGTGCGCGTCGGCGACGAGTTGCTCAGCTCGGGCCTGGGCGGACGCTTTCCAGCGGGTTTCCCGGTAGCCAGGGTGACCGCGCTGACACCGGACCGCTCGGGCAGCTACCTGCGCGTCGCGGCGCGACCGCTGGCGCACCTCAACCGCAGCGACCATGTGTTGCTGCTGCGTGATCTGGCCGAACCGGTCGGTCCACCGCCGCCGGCGAGCCGCGTCGGCCCCCCGGCCATGCTGCAGGGGCCCGCGGGCGCGGCCAGCGTGCCGGTTGCGGCGCCGTCGCGCGCGCGCGGCGGAGCGGGCGCATGATGCGCGCCGGCTGGCAGCGCTGGGTCTGCTACCTCAGCCTGGCGCTGAGCGTGCTGCTGTTGCTGCTGCCGCTGCCGGATGCACTGCGTCCGCTGCGGCCCTGGTGGCCGGCGCTGGTGCTGCTGTACTGGGTGCTGGAGGCGCCGGATCGCGTCGGCCTGGGCACGGCGTTCGTCACCGGTCTGGCCGCCGACGTGCTGGCCGGCGCACTGCTCGGCGACCAGGCGCTGCGCTTGCTGGTGGTGGTGTTCCTGGCACAGCGTTTCCGCGCGCGTCTGCGCTTCTTCCCGATACCGCAGCAGTCCGCGGCGGTGCTGCTGCTGCTGCTCAACGACAGCCTGCTGCGCTGGCTGATCCGCGCGTTCGCCGGCATGTCGCCGCCGCCGCCGCTGGCGTGGATGGCGCCGCTGGTCGGCGCGGCGCTGTGGCCGTTCGTGTTTCTGCTGCTGGACGCATCGCGCGCGCGTCTGCGCGCGCGCGAGCCATGACATGAAGCGCACCGCGCGCGTGCCGTTGCGCAACGACGGCGAGGAGCAGCGCCGCTTCGCCCGCCGCGCCTGGGCGAGCTTCGCGCTGATCGTACTGGCGCTGGCCGGCCTAAGCGCGCGGTTTTTCTGGCTGCAGGTAGTGCGTCACGCCGAGTTCGTCACCCGTGCCAACGACAACAGCATCCACGTGCGCTTCCTGGCGCCGCCGCGCGGCATGATCTTCGACCGCGACGGCGTGGTGCTGGCCGAGAACGTGCCGGCCTACCGGCTAGAGGTGATCCCCGACCAGGTCCACGACATGGATGCCATGCTGGCGCGGCTGGCCACGGTGGTGCCACTGTCGCCGGATGATCTCAGCCGCTTTCGCCAGGCGCTGCAGGAACACCATCGCTTTCAGGGCGTGCCGCTGCGCAACCGCCTCAGCGAAGACGAGATCGCGCGCTTCGCCATCAACCGCTGGCGCTTCCCGGGTGTCGAGGTCGAGCCGTATCTGCGCCGCTACTATCCGCTGGGTGCACTGACCGCCGCGGTGGTCGGCTATGTCGGCAGCATCGATGCGCGCGAAGCGGAACGGCTGCAGGGCACGCCCTGGGCGGACATGAATCAGATCGGCAAAACCGGTATCGAGCGCGAGTATGAAAAACGGTTGCGCGGCACGCCCGGCTACGAGCTGGTCGAGGTCAATGCCGATCAGCGTCCGGTGCGCGTACTCGAGCGGGTGCCGCCGCGACCCGGCGAAAACTTGTATCTGACGCTGGACATGCACCTGCAAAAAGCCGCCTACGCGGGGCTGCGCGGCCGCGCCGGCGCGGCGCTGGCGGTGGACCCGCGCAACGGGCAAGTGCTGGCGCTGGTCAGCTCGCCCAGCTACGACCCCAACCTGTTCGTCGGCGGCATCAGCGAGAGCAACTACAAGACGCTGCTAGACGATCCGCACCACCCGCTGCTGAATCGCGTCACCGATGGGGTCTATCTGCCGGGCTCCACGGTCAAGCCGTTTCTGGCCGTGGCCGGGCTCGAGCTGGGCCTGCGCACGCCGCAGTACACGGTGGATTCGGTGGGCGAGTGGCACATCCCCGGCGTTGCCGGTCGCGGTTACCGGGATGATGTGCAGGGCGGCGTCGGCGTGGTGGATCTGGCGCAGGCCATCGAGATGTCGGTCAACACGTATTTCTACAAGCTGGCCTACGACATGGGCATCGACCGCCTCAGCGCGTTCATGGCCAAGTTCGGCTTCGGCCGGCCCACCGGCATCGATCTGCCGCACGAAGCCAGCGGTGTGCTGCCCTCGCGCGCCTGGAAGCAGGCCACGCAGAAGCGCCCCTGGTACCTGGGCGACACCGTCATCACCGGCATCGGCCAGGGCTACTGGCAGGTGACGCCGCTGCAACTGGCCAATGCGTTGTCCACGCTGGCCGATTTCGGCCGGCCGCAGCGCCTGCATCTGCTGCTGGCCACGCAGGATGGTGCTGGTGCGCCGATCGTGCCGCCGCCGCCGCCGCCCGCGCAGGCGCCGGTGATCGCACACCGTGCCGACTGGGACGCGGTGATGCAGGGCATGGTGCGGGTGGTCAACGGCACACGCGGCACCGCGCGTGGCCTGGACGTGGGATTTCCCTACCGCATCGCCGGCAAGACCGGCACCGCGGAGATCTACTCGCGCACCTCACACCTGTGGGACAACGGCTTGTCGACGCAGGAACTGGCGTTGCGTCACCGTGCACTGTTCATCGGCTTCACGCCCGCCAGTGATCCGCGCGTGGCCGGGGTGGCGGTCTTGGAGCGCGCCGCCTGGGGCGGGCGTGACGCCGCGCCGATCGTGCGCGACATGTTCGACGCGTGGGCGCGGCAACGGCACCTGCCGGACATCCAGCTCCCCGGTGACGTGCTGCCGGCCTACGCGCCGTTGAGCCTGCCGCCGGGACAGACACTGCCCGCAGTGCCGCCGGCGACGGCGCTGCCGCACTCCGGCAGCGTACTGTCCCGCCCGGCGGCGGTCACCAGCACGCCGCCATGAGCCGCACGCTGCTGCGCGCCGAGGTGTTCCTGCGTCGCCTGTTGCTGCGGCCGCGCCTGGACCTGCCTTTGCTGGCGGCGCTGCTGCTGCTGGCCGCGCTGGGCCTGTTCTTCCTGGCCAGCGCGGCCGATCTGTCCTGGCGCACCATCGGCGGCCAGGCGCTGCGTTTCGTCATCGGTTTCGCGGTGCTGTATACGATTGCGCGCGTACCGCCGGCGCAGTTCAGGCGTTGGACGCCACCGCTGTACGCGACCAGCCTGCTGCTGCTGCTGCTGGTGCTGGTCCACGGCGAGGGCAGTGGCGCCGATCGCTGGCTGAATCTCGGCGTGGTGCGCTTCCAGCCGTCCGAGCTGCTCAAGCTGACCATGCCGATGATGGTGGCCTGGTACCTGGCACGGCGTCCGCTGCCGCCGTCCTGGCGCGACACCGGCGCGGTGCTGTTGCTGATCGCGCTGCCGGCCGTGCTGATCGCCAAGCAGCCCGACCTCGGTACCGCGCTGCTGGTGGTGATGGCGGGCGCGTTCGCGCTGTTCCTCTCCGGATTGTCGCTGCGCCGTATCGGGCTGATGTTCGCTGTGCTGCTGGCGCTGCTGCCGGTGGCTTGGCACCACATGCACGATTACCAGCGCGAGCGCGTGCTGACCCTGCTCAATCCCGAGTCGGATCCGCTGGGCACCGGCTGGCACATCATCCAGTCCGAGATCGCGGTGGGCTCGGGTGGTGTGCTCGGCAAGGGTTTCATGCAGGGTACCCAGGCGCAGTTGCAGTTTCTGCCCGAGCACACCACCGATTTCATCCTCGCCGTGGTTGGCGAGGAATTCGGCCTGGCCGCAGTGCTGCTGCTGCTGGCCCTGTACCTGTTCATCATCGGGCGCAGTCTGTGGATCGCCAGCAATGCGCGCGACACCTATGCGCGCTTGCTCGGCGGCGCACTGGCGCTGAGCTTTTTCGTCTACGTGCTGGTCAACGGCGGCATGATCAGCGGCCTGCTGCCGGTGGTGGGCGTGCCGCTGCCGCTGGTCAGCTACGGCGGCACCTCGGCGGTAAGCCTGCTGGCCGGTTTCGGCGTGCTGATGTCGATCCACGCGCACCGCAAGTTCATGAAGTGATGCGCATGCCCGGCGCGCGGGCAGCTTGCGGAAACGTAGCGATGGCGCACCCGGCCGGCGCGCCCGCGCATGCTACGCTGCCGCGCGGCCCGACCGCCGCGGACCTGCGCCGCCCTGGCATCGGCCGATCCAGACACGCAACGCTCACGGATATGCGATGCCCACATTCTTGCGACTGCCACGCCGCGCGCTGCTGCTGATCGTCCTGGCTTGCGCAGGTTGCGCCACACAACCGGCAGTGTCCCCGGTGCATGCCGGGCACCCCGCCGCCGCCCAGCCCGCGCCATCCGGCAGTAGCGTTGCAGTGGCCGCCAGTGCCGCACCGCCCGTGGCTGTTCACAGCGCGCCCGCGCCGCCCACCCCCGCTGAACTGCGCGCGGCGTTCGTCAAGCGGCTGCTGCGCGAGCATCCGCAGCTGAACCAGGCGCACATCGAGCACTTGTTGGACCAGGCGCGCGTACAGCCCTCGATTCTGGCCGCCATGACGCGGCCGGCCGAAAACCGGCCCTGGAAGGACTACCGGCCGATCTTTCTCGGTCAGGCGCGCATCGATGCCGGGATCGCGTTCTACCGCGACCACCGTGCGCTGATCGACCGCATCGCCGCGCGCTACGGGGTGCCGCCGCAGATCCTGGTGGCCATTCTCGGCGTCGAAACCTATTACGGGCGCCAGACCGGCGACTACCGCGTGCTCGATGCGCTGTCGACACTGGCTTTCCACTATCCACCGCGCGCGGCGTTTTTCCAGAGGGAACTGGGCGTGTTCCTTAACCTGCCGCGCAGCGAACTGCCGGCGCCACGCGCCGAACTGCGCGGTTCGTATGCCGGCGCCATGGGCTGGTGCCAATTCATGCCCAGCAGCTTTGCGCATTACGCGGTCAGCGCCGATGACGATGGCCGCGCGGACCTGTGGCATTCGCTGCCCGACATTCTGGCCAGCACCGCCAATTACCTCGCCGCGCACGGCTGGCAGCGTGGCGCGCTGATCGCCGTGCGCGCCACCGCGGCGGCGGGGGCCGCGGTACCGCCGGCGCCGGGCAGCGCGGGCTACACGCTGGCGCAGCTTGCCGCGCGCGGGTTCACCAACCGCGCGCTGGCGGCGGCGCTGCCGCCGGCGACGCCAGTGACGCTGCTGGCCGTGCAGGGCGCCGATGGGCCGGAATACTGGATCACGCTGACCAATTTCCAGGTGATCATGCGCTACAACACCAGCGCGCTGTACGCGCTGGCGGTGACGCAACTGGCCGGCGCCATCGCCGATGGCGTGGACGCGGCGCCGGCGGGCATGGCCGCGCCACGATGAGCAAGCACACATGAACCCATCGTGGCGGGCCGAGGTGATGCACCTGGGCACGGAGCGCCAGCCGCTGTTGCTGCTCGATGATTTCGTCGCCGATCCGCAGGCGCTGGTCGAGGACGCCTGCCGGCGGGATTACGCGGTGCACGGCGCCTACTATCCGGGCGTGCGCGCGGCGGTACCGGCCGAGCGGGTGCGCGGGTTCTTACATGGCCTCGATGCGCTGATCGCCGAGGTGTTCGGCATCAAGCGTGGCCAGGTGCTGGAAGCCTGGTATTCGCTGGTGACCACGCCCGCCGCGCGGCTGGCGCCGATCCAGCGTCTGCCGCACTTCGACGGCCTCGAGCCGGGACGGCTGGCATTGCTGCATTACCTGGGGCGAGCGGCGAGCGGCGGCACGGCGTTCTACCGGCAGCGCGGCACCGGTTACGAAAGCGTCGATGCCGCACGCTATCCGCATTACAAGGCGCAGCTCGAGGCCGATGCGGCACGGCACGGCCTGCCGCCGGCGGCCTACATCGCCGGTGACACCCCGCTGTTCGAGCACATAGCGCGCGTGGAGGCGCGCTACAACCGCGCCATTTTGTATCGCGGCAATGTCCTGCACTGCGCCGATATCCCGACCGATCTGCACCTCAGCAGCGACCCGGCGCGTGGCCGACTGACCGTCAACACCTTCCTGTGCGAGCTGCCGGCATGACAGGTCGGGCAGCGCTGCGCGGTATCGGTGCGCTTGCGCTGCTGCTGCTCGCCGGTTGTGCCTCGGCGCCGCCGCGCGGCGAGCAGCGCTACGCGCAGACGCAGGATGGCGCGCCCGCCGGAGTGCCGCCGGACGTGGCCGCCATCCCCCTGCCGGTGCCGCGGCCAGAGCCGCTGTCGCGCTACGGCAACCGTTCCAGCTACCAGGTCAACGGTCGCACCTACCACGTGCTGCCCAGCGCGGCCGGCTACGACGCGCGTGGCATCGCCTCGTGGTACGGCACCAAGTTCCAGGGCTATCTCACGTCGAGCCTGGAGCCCTATGACATGTACAAGTTCACCGCCGCCAGCAAGGTGTTGCCGATCCCCAGCTACGCGCGCGTGACCAATCTCGAGAACGGCCGCTGTGTGATCGTGCGCGTCAACGATCGCGGGCCATTCGTGGCCGACCGCATCATCGATCTATCCTACGTAGCGGCGATCCGCCTGGGCATCCAACAGGCCGGCACCGGACTGGTGCGCGTGCAGGGCATCGACGCCAACGACCCTGCCAATGTGCGCGCGCTGCGCTGCGGCGGCGAGGGCGCGGCGGCATCAGACGCGTCGGCCGGGCGTGGCCATCCGCTGATCTATCTGCAGGTCGGCGCCTTCCTCGAGCAAGCCAACGCTGAACGCGTGCTGGCGCGGCTGCGTGACGGCGGGCTGGACAATGCGACCATAAGCGCCACCGACGTGCGCGGCCAGCGCTTCTGGCGTGTGCGCCTGGGGCCGCTGCCGGATGCTGCGGCAGCCGATGCGCTGGCGCCGCGCGTGCAGGCCTTGGGCCTGCCGCCGCCGCAGGTCAGCATCGATATGCGAATGCCCTGAGCCCTCCGTTCGAGCACGTCCTGTCCACGCCCATTCCCCTCACCCCATTCCGTCGACCGACCCCAGCCCATGAAACCGTCCCGCCCGCCGTTGCTTTCCATCGCCATGATCGCGCTGCTGTCCGCTGCCGTGCAGGCGCAGCAGGTGCCTAGTGCCGCGCTGCCCATGCCGCCGCGGCCGACCGTGGCGATGCCGCAGATGCCTACGCCGCCGCCGCCGGAGATCCAGTCGTCGTCCTACGTACTGATGGATTACCAGACCGGCCAGCTGATCGCGCACAAGGGTATGCACGAGCGCTTGCCGCCGGCATCGCTGACCAAGCTGATGACGGCATACGTGGTGGATGCTGCGCTGGCTTCCGGCAAGGTGCATTGGAACGACAAGGTGTACATCAGCAAACACGCCTGGGAGAAAGGCGGTGCCGGTACCGACGGTTCGACCAGCTTTCTGAAGCTGCACGCGTACTACCCGCTGTCCGAGGTGTACAAGGGCATGATCGTGCAGTCCGGCAACGACGCGGCCATCGCGCTGGCCGAGCACGTCGCCGGCACCGAGGGTGCGTTCGTGCAGCTCATGAATGCCTACGCGCAGCGCCTGGGCATGCGCGGTTCGCATTTCTCCAACGCCAGCGGCTATCCCAAGCCCGACCTCTATGTCACCGCCTACGACCTGGCTCTGCTGGCGCGCGCGCTGATCCACGATTTTCCGCAGTACTACGGCGTGTACAAGATTCCCTCGTACACCATCGATGGCATCAAGCAGGCCAATCGCAACCTGCTGTTGTACCGCGACCCCTCGGTGGACGGCCTGAAGACCGGCAGCACCGCCGAAGCCGGCTTCTGCCTGGTGGCCTCGGCCGAGCGCAACGGCCAGCGCCTGATTGCGGTGGTGATGAAGACCCGGAGTCTCAGTGACGCCGCCAACCAGGACGAGGCGCTGTTCAACTACGGTTTCCGTTTCTTCGCCACGCACACGCTGTACGCGGCCGGCAAACCGCTGGTCGAACCGCGGATATGGAAGGGCGCCAGCGACAGCCTGCCGCTGGGCGTGACCGCGCCGGTCATGGTGACCATCCCGCGTGGGCACTACAAGGATCTCAAGGCAAGCATGGACATCCCGGCCACGCTGATCGCGCCAATCGCGCAGGGCCAGCGCATCGGCACGCTCAGCGTCAGTCTGGACGGCAAAGTGCTGACGCAGGCGCCGCTGGTGGCGCTGCGCGCGGTGCCCGAGGCCGGCGTGTTCGGGCGGCTATGGGATTCCATGCGGCTGTGGTGGGCCGGCGGCAAAAGCGCTGCCCGCACGCCGGTAGCCGCGCCGGTGGCGGCGTCCAAGCCATGAGCGCTTCGTCCGGCAATGCGCCGCCGCGTGAAGAGGGTTTCAGTTTTCCGGGCGAGTTCGAGATCGCTGCCATGGGGTGCGCCGGTGCCGGGCTGGAGGCGCGCGTGCCCGGATTGTTGCGCCACGAAGCCGGCCTGGCGGTGATCGCCGATTCGCTCAGCGTGCGGTCGTCCAGCGCCGGACAGTACGTGGCGGTGCGGGTGCGCTTCGTGGCGCGGACGCGCGCCGATTACGAACGCGCACACGCGGTGTTGCGGGCCGACCCCGACATCCGGTACACGCTGTGACGGCATGGCGCGGGCGGCCGCGGCGTGCTGCGGTTAAACTAACGCGTCTACGGCATGTCGTGCAGCCGTGGCATACCCCATGAGTCCTTCCAAACTTCTCGTCCGCCGTCTCGGACGCCGGCCCTATCGGCCGGTGTGGCAGGCCATGCGCGCGTTTACCGACGCGCGCGCCGCCGACACCCCCGACGAGCTGTGGATGTTGCAGCACGACCCGGTCTTCACACTGGGCCAGGCCGGCCGCATGGAGCATGTGCTGGCGCCGGGCGCGATTCCGGTGATCGCGGTCGAGCGTGGTGGCCAGGTGACCTATCACGGGCCTGGCCAGATCGTCGGCTATCCGCTGCTCGACCTGCGTAGGCTGGGCATCGGCATCCGCGAGCTGGTCAACCGCATCGAGCAGGCCATGATCGACACCCTGGCCACCTGGAATATCGAGGCGGCGCGCCGCGAGGGCGCGCCCGGCGTGTACGTAGCCGGCGCCAAGATCGGCGCGCTGGGCCTGCGCGTGCGCCGCGGCTGCACGTTCCACGGCCTGGCCTTCAACGTGGCCATGGATCTGGAGCCGTTCCGCCGCATCAATCCCTGCGGCTACGCGGGGCTGGCGGTGACGCAGGTCTGCGATCTAGGCGGCCCCGGCTCGATCGATGTGGTGGAAACCACGCTGATCGGGCAGATCTGTCTGCAGTTCGGCTTGCGCGCGTGCGCCGCCGCCCCCATCCTGCCGGAGCCGGCCGCCGTGCCGGAGCTCGTGGAGCCATGAGCGATAAAACCATCCCCGCGCGTGTCGAAACCGTGCCCGGCGAGCCGCACGCGCTGCTCCCCGGACAGGCGCTGGTCGGCGCCGACAAGATTGCCGCCAATCGCGCCGCCTTCGCGCCCGCCACAACGCTGCGCAAGCCGGGCTGGATTCGCGTGCGCCTGCCGCAGGGCAATGCAGTGCAGCGGCTGAAGACGCGCCTGCGCGAAAGCGCGCTGGTCACGGTGTGCGAGGAAGCCTCCTGCCCCAACATCCACGAGTGCTTCAGCAAGGGCACCGCCACGTTCATGATCCTCGGCGAGGTGTGCACGCGGCGCTGCTCGTTCTGCGACGTGGCGCATGGCCGGCCCAAGCCGCCCGACCCGCTGGAGCCGGCACGGTTGGCCGCCACCATCGCCGACATGGGTCTGCACTACGTGGTGATCACCTCGGTGGATCGCGACGACCTGCCCGATGGCGGCGCCGCACACTTCGCCGCCTGCATCCGCGCCGCGCGCGCGGCCAGCCCCGCGCTGCAGATCGAGATTCTCACCCCCGATTTCCGCGGCAAGGGTCGCATGCAGCGCGCGCTGGCCGCACTGGCCGAAGCGCCGCCGGACGTGTTCAACCACAATCTCGAAACCGTACCCGAGCTGTATCGCGAGGTGCGTCCGGGTGCCGACTACGCGTGGTCGCTGGATTTGCTCGAACAGTTCAAGGCGCAGCATCCGTCCATTCCCACCAAGAGCGGCATCATGCTGGGCCTGGGCGAAACGCACGAGCAGGTGCTGGCCGCGCTGGGCGACCTGCGCGCGCACGCGGTCGACATGGTGACCATCGGGCAGTATCTGCAACCTTCACCTCACCACCACCCGGTGGTGCGCTATTGGACACCGCAAGAGTTCGATGCATTGCACGAGGCCGGCATGGCGCTGGGCTTCAGGCATGTCGCCAGCGGGCCGCTGGTGCGTTCTTCCTATCATGCCGACGCGCAGGCCCATGCCGCCGGTTACCACGAGGTCGACTGACCCATGCCGAGCATCCGGCGTCTGCTGCCCGCACTGCTGGGCCTGAGTTTCGTATTGTTCGGATCGGTTCCGCTGCTGGCGGCGGTACCGGCGACCACCTCCGCGTCGCCAGCGGCCGCGCGCGCCACGGCCTGCGCGCTGCCGGCGCGCGTGCGCCAGGGCGAACTGGCACAGCGTCCGCTGACGCCCACCGCGACGCAGAGCGAGGTCACCCAGCTCACCGCGCAGCTGCTGACGCGCTACTCCTACGAGGCTTTGCCGCTGGACAGCGCCATGGGTGCGCGCGTGTTCAAAGGCTATGTCGATGCGCTCGACCCGGACAAGCTGTTCTTCACCGCCAAGGATCTGGCCGAGTTCAAGCCGGTCGAGCGGCATCTGGCCGGGGCGATCCGCAGCGGCGATCTGGCCGGCCCTTACGCCATGTTCGATGTCTACGAGAAAAGCGTCGCCGCGCGCGTAGCCCACGCCGAGGCGCTGATCAAGCGGGGCGGCTTCGATTTCAACACGCAGCAGAGCTACGAGATCGACCGCGAGCATGCGCCGTGGGCCGCTGACAGCGCCGCGCTGGACGCGCTGTGGCGCGAACGCGTGATGAACGACTGGCTGCGCCTGAAGCTCGACGGCAAGAGCGACGCCGACATTCGCAGCGTGCTCGAGAAGCGCTACCAGAATTACCTCGACCGCGTGCACGAGCTGGACAGCGAGGACGTGTTCTCGACCTTCCTCAACGCTTACGCGCTGGCCAACGATCCGCACACCAATTACTTCGGTCCGCGCGCCAGCGAGAACTTCGACATCTCGATGAACCTCTCGCTGGAGGGCATCGGCGCGGTGCTGGAGCGGCGCGACGACTACACCAGCATCGCGCAGATCGTGCCCGGCGGCCCGGCCTCGCGCTCCAAACTGCGCGTGGGCGACCGCATCGTCGGCGTCGGCCAGGGCACCCGCTGCCCGATGCTGGATGTGGTGGGCTGGCGCCTGGATGACGTGGTGGCGCTGATCCGCGGCAAGAAGGACACCACGGTACGGCTGGAGATCATTCCCGGCGATGCCGGTCCCGACGCCAAGCACGAACTGATCAGCATCGTGCGCAAGAAGGTCACCATCGAAGAGCAGGCCGCCAAGAAGTCCATCATTACCGTGCACGATCAGGGGCACGCCTGGCGCATCGGGGTGATCTCGCTGCCCGCCTTCTACGAGGATTTCGCCGCGCGCCGGCGCGGCGACCCGAACTACCGCAGTGCCACGCGCGACGTGGCCAAGTTGCTGGCCGAGCTGAAGAAGGACAAGGTCGATGGCGTGATCATGGACCTGCGCAACAATGGCGGCGGCTCGCTGACCGAGGCCACCGAACTGTCCGGTCTGTTCATCGGCAAGGGTCCGATCGTGCAGGTGCGCGACAGCAACGGCCAGGTACAGCCGCAGGACAGCACCGAGACGCGCGTCTGGAACGGCCCGCTGGCGGTGCTGGTCAACCGTGCTTCGGCGTCGGCCTCGGAGATCTTTGCTGCGGCCATGCAGGATTACGGCCGGGCGCTGATCATCGGCTCCAACACCTACGGCAAGGGCACGGTGCAGAACCTGGTCAGCCTGGACCGCATGGCCGGGTTGCCCGGCGCCAAGCTGGGCGACCTGCACATGACCATCGCCGAGTTCTTCCGCGTCGACGGCGGCTCGACGCAGCTGCGCGGTGTCACCCCCAACATCGTGTTCCCCGGCACCATCGATCCCAAGCAGTTCGGCGAGTCCAGCAATCCCTATCCGCTACCGTGGAGCCGGATCAAACCGGCCGATTACAAGCCGGTGGCCGATCTCGAGCCGCTGCTGCCGACGCTGCTCCGCGAGCATGACGCACGCGTGGCCCACTCGCCGGCATGGCAGCTGATGCTGCAGGAGATCGCCGAGATCAAGAAGCTGCAGGCGCAGACGACGATCTCGCTGAACTACGCCGTGCGCGAACGCGAACGCAAGCAGCAGGATGCGCTGCAGGCCGAGTTCCGCGCGCGCGAGAAGGCCATCGATGCCGCTGAGCGTGGTCCTGCCAGCGCCGCCTCGGCGCCGGCGCGGGCAGCCTCGGTGGCGCCGGCCGGGCCGGCCAGCACGCACGACGACGGCCTGCAGCCCGGCGAACGTCCGCTGCACGAGGATCTCGCGCGCCGCCGTAGCGATGACAGCAAGTCCGACACCATGCTGATCGAAGCCGCGCACATCCTCGGCGACGAGATCAGCCTGCTGCAGCGCGATCCCAAGCTGGTGGGCACCGTGCTGCCAGCGGGCGGGCGCATCCCGGTGCCGGAAGCCGCGCCGCGCCGCTGAGCGGCGCCGCTGCCTATCGCGATCAGCGCGGCGCGTCAGGCATCGGCGTGCCGCCCACCAGCACCACGTCGGCGGGGCGTCGCGCGAACAGGCCGACGCTGACCACGCCAGGCAACTGGTTGATCTCGCTCTCCAGACCCGGCGGATCGGTGATGCGCAGGTTGTGCACGTCGAGAATCCAGTTGCCATTGTCGGTGACGACGCCATCGCGCCACACCGGCTGACCGCCCAGTTCGACCAGCTTGCGCGCTACCAGGCTGCGTGCCATCGGGATCACTTCGACCGGCAGCGGAAAGCGGCCCAACACATCCACGCGCTTGCCGGGATCGATGATGCACACGAAGCGGCGCGCCGCTTCGGCGACGATCTTCTCGCGCGTCAGCGCGGCGCCGCCGCCCTTGATCAGCCGCTTCCAGGGGTCGCATTCGTCGGCGCCGTCCACATACAGCGGGATCGGCCCGCATGCGTTGAGGTCCAGCACCGCAATGCCGGCCGCGCGCAGCAGCGCGCTGGACTGCTCGGAACTGGACACCGCGCCTTCGATGCGGCCGCGCCTGCTCGCCAGGCCCTCGATGAAATAGCGCACCGTCGAGCCGGTGCCCACGCCGACGATGCTGTCGTCCTCGACGAAACGCAGCGCGGCGGCGGCGGCGGCGCGCTTGCCGGCATCGGCGCTGTTGCTGGACGTGCTCATACGGGATCCTTCTCGTGACCGATGATGATGCGCCATTGCGCGGCGCTGACCGGCAGCACCGACAGGCGGTTGCCGCGGCGGGTCAGGGCGAAGTCGCCGAGGCGCGCATCGCGCTGCAGAGTCTGCAGGCTGACCATGTGCGCCAGCTTGCGCACGAAGCGCACGTCGACCAGCCACCAGCGCGGCGCATCGCGCGGGCTGCCGGGGTCGTGGTACTTGCTGCGCGGCGCGAACTGGCTGGGGTCGGGATAGGCGGCGCTGGCCACCTCGGCGATGCCGGCCACACCGGGCTCCGCGCAGTTGGAGTGGTAGAACAGCACGCCGTCGCCCACGCGCATGGCATCGCGAATGAAATTGCGCGCCTGATAGTTGCGCACGCCGTCCCAGGGTTCGACGCCCTTGCGCGCCAGGTCTTCGATCGAAAACGTCTGGGGCTCGGATTTCATCAGCCAGTAGTGCATGCCGGAGCCTGCGTGCAGAGGATGATCTCGCGTTCGGTCAGTACCGCGTCCAGGCGCACGTCCCAGACCTGTGCCTGCAGTGCCGGGTGCGCGGGCTCGACCTCCTGGAAAGCATAGGCCACGCCGCACAGCCACGGGCGCGCCGGGCGGCGCTGGCGGGCGAGCATGGCGAAACTGGCGTCGTAGTAGCCGCCGCCGCTGCCCAGGCGCATGCCCGTGCGATCGAATGCCAGTAGCGGCACCAGCACCAGGTCCAGCGCCGCAGGCGCCAGCAGATCGTCCTCGGGCACGTCGGGCTCGGGGATGCCGTAGCGGTTGCCGACCAGTGTGGCGCCGGTCTGCCAGCGCGCGAAGCGCAGCAGCCGGCCGCGTCCCAGCACCGGCAGCAGATAGTCGATGCCGCACGCGCGGCACAGCCCGGGAACCTCGTGCAGGGGCAACTCGCCGGCGCAGGCGAAATAGCCGGCGAGACTGTGCGCGCGGTCCAGCGCCGGCAGCAGTGCCAGCTGCTGCGCCAACGCATGCCCGGCATCCAGACGCTCGCACGCGGGCAGGGCGGCGCGGCGTGCGCGCATCGCCTCGCGCAGGTGCTGGCGGATCGCGCGGAACTCGGGATCGGGATGGACTGCAGGCAAGGGTGCGTTCTCCGCGGTGCCGGTGCACGCCAGACGACCTTGATCCCAAGGATCAGGTGGGAGGGCTCAGGCCGCCGCCCAGGCTTTCCGCGCGTGGCGGACATGCACATCGGGAAGCCGTTTCGCCGACCCGGGGTCGTTCAATAGGAACAAGGCAAATGCTGAAAGCGTGCTGTCGGGCACCGCAGAGAACACGCGCCGATTCTAGCAAGCTGCGGCGAAAGTGCCATTCGCGCCGGCACATAGTCACGCGACGAGGTTCAGGCTTCGGGCGGCAGCGCGGATTCCAGCTTGCGCCGCAGCATGCCCAGGCTGTGCGTCAGCTCGCGCTCGCGCTCGGCGTGGCGTTCGCGCATCTGCACCAGTTCATGGGTGAGGCTGAGCGCGGCCAGTACCGCCAGACGGTCGAAGCCGACGGTGCGCGTGGTGCCGCGCAGTTCGCGCATCTTCTGATCGAGCAGCGTGGCGGCGGCCGCCAGGCCAGCGCGTTCGTCCTCGGTGCAGCTGACCAGGAACTCGCGGTCGAGCAAGCGTACGGTGACCGGGACGGCGCTCATCGCATCAGCCCTGCGGCGGCTGTTCGAGCGCGCGCAGGCGCTGGATCATGGCTTCGATGCGCGTGCGCGCCATGTCATTGCGCGCCGCCAGGCCAGCGCGTTCGCTGGACAACTGCTCCTGGGCGTGGCGTAGGCTGTGGTTCTCCTCGGCCAGTCGACGTTGCTGGTGCAGCGCGCGCTCGACCAGCGCATGCAGGACTTCGAGCTCGGCACGGATCGGATCGGCGGTGGGCATGGGGCGAAACTCTAGCAGGCTGTCGGGAAACGCACCTCCCGCTTGCGTCCAGGCTCATGGGAGCGGCCCCGAGCGCGTTGCCGGCGGTTCGGACCCTTGGCGCGTTGGCGTCGCGTTTAGCCAGGACCGGCAGCGCGGCGTGCGGCGTGCTGCTGGATGAACGCCAGACAGGCCGGCCCCGGCATCGGTTGCGCGATGCGATAGCCCTGGATCTCGTCGCAGTCCTTCTCGCGCAGGTATTCGATCTGCTCCTGCGTTTCAACGCCTTCGGCGACGACGTTGAGACCCAGCGCATGGGCCATCAGCACGATAGTGCCGAGGATGGTTTCGTCGTCGGGACTGTGGGTGAGCTTGGCCACGAAGGTCTGGTCGATTTTCAGGGTATCCAACGGCAGCCGCTGCAGGTAGGCCA
>JAJYQO010000060.1:0-4007 GCA_021794575.1 Pseudomonadota bacterium
CCCCGCCCGGCGTGCCGCAGCTCGACATCGATCTCAAGCCCGGCGCCCTGCGCGCCTGGGGCCTGCAGCCGCTGCCGGTGCTGACGGCCATCCACACCGCTTTCGCCGGCAGCACCGCCGGCACGGTGTACCGCGGCGCGGTGCCGGTGCCGGTGCGGGTGGTCCTGCCCGCGGCGGCGCGCGACAGCCCGCGGCAACTGGGCGACCTGCTCATCCGCAGTCCTTCACACGGTTTCGTGCCGCTGGCGCAACTGGCCAGCATCACACCGTCCAGCGGCAGTAGCCTGATCGAACACATCGGCGGGCAGCGCGTGCAGACCGTGCTGGCACTCACCACCTCGACCAACCTCACCGGCTTCGTGCAGCGCGCCGAAGCGGCGGTGCGCGCGCAGGTGAAGCTGCCGCCCGGCGTCACCCTGGAGTTCAGCGGCGAGGCGGCGCAGCGCGCGCAGACCCTGCATGCGCTGGCGCTGTCGCTGCTGGGTCTGGGCGCTAGCCTGGCGCTGCTGCTGGCGATGGCGCTGCGCAGCGCGCGCCAGGTACTGCTCGTGCTGCTGAGCCTGCCGGCGGCCTGGGCCGGCGGGGTGCTGGCGGCGTGGCTGGTGGGCGGCGTACTGTCGCTGGGCGCGGTGATCGGCCTGCTGGCGCTGATGGGCATCAGCTTGCGCAATGCCATCCTCATCTTCGCCCACACCCAGCATCTGGTGCGCACCGAGGGTCGATCGTGGAATGCCGAAACCCTGCGCGCCGCCGTCGGCGACCGCCTCGCGCCGATTGTGATGACCACGCTGGTGACGGCCCTGGGCGTGCTGCCGCTGGCGCTGGGCCTGCATGCGCCGGGGCGCGAAATCGAGGGGCCGATGGCCGTGGCCCTGCTCGGCGGGCTGCTCACCAGCCTGCTGTTCAACCTGCTCGCCCTGCCGGCGCTGGCGCTGCGCTTTGGTGCGATGCCAGTCTCAGGCGCGAGGACGCCGCTGCCGACGACCGGTTGACGCACGCGCCCGCCGCGCCGGGCCGATCGGCCTGCGCCAAGGACAGCAGATCCTCGATCCGCCGCAAACGCGCAGTCAGCGCGCAGTCCGATCTTGTTCCCGGACCCATTGCCTAATAGAGTGAAAGTGCGGGGGCAATCACCCGTATCTCCGGCATTTCAGGTCGGGTCGGTCGGAGGGGGTGGATCTTTACTAAATATATACGTTTGCCCACGTTTTTGTGAGTGGCCATGTCATAGCTCCGTCACGCGCCAATGGCAGGGTAGTGAAATAGCTCGAAAGCAAATCGTCGACCGCCGCAATGCAGGGATTAAAGTTCCAGCGCGCACGGTAAATGACCGTGAATTCGAAAATCAGCGGGTAATTCGAAATTCGCGCAATTTCGAGCGCTCGACTCTGATTACAAGTAAATGCACCCGAATCGGCAGTTTTCCAGTTAACCGTTGGGAGGATTCGATAATGAAAAAACTGCAATTTTCACCCTTGTTCGCCGCACTTGCGAGTGCCGGACTTATGACTATTTTCTCGCCTTGCGCGCATGCGCAGGCGGCCGCGTCTCAGGCCAGTGCGCAAAATGGCTATGCCGCGCAAAAGACCGACAAGAAAGGCCGTGTCGAAACGCTGTCCAAGGTCGAAATCATCGCCAGGGAACTGACGCTGACCCGCATCCCCATGCATTCGGCCTACAGCGAGTCGGTGATCGGGCCCTCGGCGATCCGCTTCGCCTCGCCCATGCTCGACGTGCAGGGCCTGCTGGAGCGCACGCCCTCGATCAACGTGCGCACCCCCGCCGCCAACGGCGTGCGCACCAACATTACCTTCCGCGCCTTCAGCAGCGGCCAGTTCTCCGAGACCTTCGACGGCGTGCCGATCAACGACCCGTTCAACGGCGGCACCACCAACTCGGCGTCCACGCGCAACAACATCCCGCTGACGCTCAACGACATCAACAGCGTCAACATCTACCGCGGCATCAACAACCCGGCGGTCACCTCGTACAACTCGCTGGGCGGCACCATCGCCTTCGAGCCGCGCACCCCGGGCAACACCGCCAACGCCTCGGCCGATCTCGGTGGCGGCAGTTTCGATACCTGGTTCTACGCGCTGACCGCCAACACCGGCGACATCGGCGGCGTGCGCAGCATGTTCAGCATCAACCACAACAGCAGCAGCGGCTGGCAGGCCAACTCCGGCAACCGCAACACCAACCTCTATTACGCCGGTGTGCTGCCCTACGACGGGGGCGACGGCGAGGTGTACGCCTACGCCATCTACAACGCCAACAAGGGCTTCACGCCGCACACCATCCCACTGCCGCTGATCCAGCAGTACGGCTACAACTACGGCTGGCCGCTGGACTGGACCAACAGCTACAACAAGGACCACGGCGGCACCTACATTCTGGGCGACCGCATGCGCGTCAACGACCTGCTGTCGTTCAACGCGCGGGTGTATGCGCGCAATGTCGACTACAACCGTGTCTCCTACGGCAACCCGGCCTTCTCGCAGAGTGCGACCCAGCCCTACTACCTGCCCAACCAACCTGCGACCTGGCCGTTCTCTCCGTATCCGGGCCAGACGAGTTACGACCCGATCGCGGCATTCGGCAGCTATGCGGCGGGCAATGCCTACCATACCTACATGTACAGCACCCAGCAGTACGGGTTCATGCCGCACTTCACCCTGGACCTGCCCGACAACCAGATCAAATTCGGTGGCGACTATTCGCATACCAAGCTGTATTCGGCCGAGTACTGGTACGGCGCCAATCCGATGCCGCTGGTCACCGGCTACAACGACGCCTGGAACGAGCACGATGGACGCACCCTGGGCTCGGCCTTCGTGCAGGACACCATCCGCCTGTTCGGCGGCCAGGTGCACGTGACGCCCGGACTGAAGTACCTCTTCGCCCGCACCTCCGATTTCGACAATCTCGGCTTCTACTATCCGATCAGCGGCACGGTGACGGATTCCGAGCACTACACCTCGCCGACCATCGGGCTCAACTGGCGGCCGGTGCGGCACGTCAGCCTGTACGCCGCATGGGGCAAGACCGCCAAGTTCCCGGGCATCGCGTCGTACTACAACAACGTCGGCCAGACCAATGCGGCGGGCCAGCCCGTCGTGGTCCCACTGCATGTCACGCCGGAATACGTGCGCGACATCGAAGCCGGCGCGCGTTATGAGGCGCACGGTTTCGAAGGGGCGCTGAACGTCTACCGCGAGGACTTCGCCAACACCTTCATCCAGGTTACCGATCCCAACACGCAGCTGACCAGCACCTACAACGGCGGCACCTCGCGCTACGAGGGCATCGAGTTGGACCTGCAGGACAGCTTCAGCACCGCGTTCGGCGCCTTCAGCGTGTTCGGCAACGTCTCGCAGAACAAGGCCTTCTTCACCTCCGACTTCACCGTCGCCAACGCTGCGGGTACGGCGGCGATCGCGGGCCAGAGCGTGGTCTCGGGCCAGCCGCTGGCGGGCGTTCCGCAGCACTTGGCCAACATCGGCGTCGGCTGGAAGTGGAAGACCTGGCGCGCCAACCTCAGCGAGCACTATGCGGGCTCACAGTACGTCAACGAGTACAACGCGGGCGTACCCAGCGCGGAAACCATCCCCAGCTACGCGGTGATGAACCTCACCTTGCGCGACACGCTGCATATCGGCCAGGGCATGCTGAAAGACGTGAAGCTGGCGCTGCACGTCGACAACGTGCTGAACCGGCACTACTACACGTTCGGCTACGGCGACACGACGAACGGCGGCAACCCGTTCGTGCGCGCCATCTACGAGGAGCCGCGCGCCTACTTCGGCTCGGCCACGATCGACTTCTGATCGCGTCCGGCCGCATGTACCGCAACCGGCGGTCGCCTGCCCGGCAGACGGCCGCCGACGGACCGGCGCCGCGGGCATGGTGTAATGGCAACGGGCCGGGCGGGGAATCCATACCGTGACCCGGCCCGCCACTGCCGTGCGCACACGCCCCGCGTGACCCGGTCACGGCGAACCCCGGCT
>JAJYQO010000060.1:4107-27493 GCA_021794575.1 Pseudomonadota bacterium
GCCGACGGACCGGCGCCGCGGGCATGGTGTAATGGCAACGGGCCGGGCGGGGAATCCATACCGTGACCCGGCCCGCCACTGCCGTGCGCACACGCCCCGCGTGACCCGGTCACGGCGAACCCCGGCTTCCAACGCACCCATCCGCTCTGCGAGGACGGCTCCGATGTCCACCCCCAACACCGCCGCCCTCGAGGTGCTCGATGCGCAGCGCTTCTCGCGCTTCCACGCGCGCGCGGTCATCACCACCGGCATGGGCGTGTTCACCGACGGCTACGACCTGATTTCGATCAGCGTGGTGCTGCCGCTGGTGCTGCACAGCTTCGGCGTGGAAAACATCACCGGCACGGTGTCCTCGCTGCTGACCGCCAGCGCGCTGCTGGCCTCGGCAGCCGGCGCCATCGTCTTCGGCGTGCTCTCCAACGCCGGCCGCAAGCGCTACTACGGCATCGACGTCTCGCTGATGGCGCTGGCGGCGTTGGCGCAGGCGTTCTGCGGCAACATTTGGCTGCTGATCGGGGCGCGCACGCTGCTTGGCTTCGGCATCGGCGCCGATTACGTGTTGTCGCCGATGATCATGGCCGAACACAGCAACGCGCGCGACCGCGGCAAGGCACTGGCCGTGGGCTTCTCGCTGATGTGGGTGCTGGGCGCGATCGCGGCGGCGCTGCTGCAGATCGTGCTGGAGCGCCTGCACGTGCCGCCGGACCTGCAGTGGCGCATCACCCTGGGCGCGGGGCTGATTCCGGCGGCGGCGGTGATCGTGCTGCGCCGGCGTTTGCCGGAGACGCCGCGCTACTACGCGCATATCAAGGGCGACGGCGAGGCGCTGCGGGACGTGGTCGCGCACGTGGCGGGCGCGCAGGCGGCACAGTCGGTGCAGACCGAAGGCAGCCTTTCGGCCGGCATGCGCGAGTACTTCGCGCGGCACTGGCGGCGCTTCGCCATGATCAGCCTGCTGTGGTTCGTCTACGACATCGTCATCTACGCGGGCGGTCTGTTCGGACCCAGCCTGCTGGGCAGGAGCGTGGGCCTCAGCCCGGCCGAGTTCCAGCTGATCAACTCGGCGATCTTCAGCGTCAGCGGCAGCTTCGTCGCGGTGCTTTTGATCGATCGCTGGGGCCGCAAGCCGATGCAGGCGCTGGGCTTCGTGCTGATGGCGGCGATGCTGGGCTTGTATGCCTACACCTATCACCCCGGCGTGAGCGCGCCGCTGTACGGCATCACGCTGTACGGGCTGTTTTTCCTGTTCAACCAGGCCGGGCCGGGCTCGATCAGCGGCGCCGGCATGCTGGGCGTGGAAATGGCGGCCACGCGCGTGCGCGGGCTGGTGCAGGGCCTCAGCGTCACCGCCGGCCGGTTGGGCGCGGCGCTGGGCGTGTTCGTCTTTCCCCGCCTGTTCGAGCACTACGGCCAGAGCTTCGCCGTGGCTTTTCTGGCCATCACCGCGCTGCTCGGCGCGGCGCTGACCTTGGTGGGTATTCCGGAAACGCGCCGCGTCAGCCTGGAACAGGCCAGCGGCGAGACGGCGGGTTGAATCACCGCGCCGCCTTGCGGCGATCGGTCAGTCGCCGGCGTCCCCGGCGATCAGGCTTTGCAACGGCCGTTTTTGTTGCGCGGCCATGGCGCGCAGACGCGTCAGCAGCGCGGCATAGGCGGCCGGACCTTTGCTGGCCAGCCACTCCTGCCGCATCTGCTCGGGGCCGCTGATCTTCAGCAGCGCGGTGGGCGTGTAGCTGCGCGCGCCGGGCAGGTCGTTCCAGGCAATGTGATCGGCGCCGGGCACGTGCTCGATCGGCCAGTGCCGGAACGGCGAGTCGGCCGGACACGTGCCCGCATTGCGCCGCATGGCGACCTGCATGGGCAGTACCGGTACCGGCGCGGTATCGGGCGCGGTGCGCCAGATGCCGTCCAGCACGTGCGCGCCGGCGTCCCACTGCGACATCGGTGGAATGTCGGCCACCGCCTCGATGGTGCGCAGCAGATCCACCTGCGAGAGATGATCCGCGACTTGCACGCCGGGCTTGACCCACGGCCCCAGCGCCACGGCGAAAGTACGGTGCGCGTCGATGTGATCGGCACCGGACTGCGCATCGTCCTCGGTGATCAGCACCAGGGTGTGCTTCCAGCCGGGCAGCATGGAAAGCGTGTGGATCACCTCGGCGGTGGCATGGTCGTTGTCGGCCACGTAGCTGTCGGGGCTGGCCATGCAGGCCGCGCGGCCTGCGGTGTGGTCGTCCGGCAGCCAGATGTAGATCACGCGTGGCAGCGCCTTGGCGTGCGCGCGCACCCAATCCTCGAACACCCGCGCACGTTGCGTGTCCAGGATCATGCGGTCCCAGGCCGGGTAATTCATCGCCAGATGCGTGCGCAGCGCCGGCGAGATGTCGCCGATCTTGTTGCGCGCGGCGAACTCGCCGAAGTCCTCGAAGCTGACCTGGTGCGTCAGCAGATCGTTGAACAGGAACAGCCGGCCCGGATAGGTGATCCACGGATTGCTCCAATGGCCCAGCGCCGAGAGGTTGGTGTAGATAGCGTAGGGATTGCGCGCGCCGGGTGCGTCGGGCTTGAGCGATTGCGTCCAGCCCGAGTTGGCGATGTAGCTGCGGTCCGAGTAGTACAGCGGCCAGGTGCGTTGCAGGAAGTCCGAATCCGAGCCGGCGGTGGTCCACTGGTGGCCCTGCGAGGTCACCTCGCCGTCGGCATAGAAGTTGACGAACAGCGCGCCGTGCGCGGCCATCGCGTAAAGATTGGGCAACTGCTTCGGCCCGTAGAGGTCCAGGCCCGGATCGGCCCAGTGGCCGGCGGCGGCGTAATCGCCGAAGTTTTCGTCGAAGGTCTTGTTCTCACGCAGGATGAACACGACATGGCGGATGTGCGCGCGCAGCCAGCCGGCGGCGCGCGCGTTGGCCGCGGTCCGCCGCGCGCGCTGCGCGCGGGCGAAGCCGTCGTCGTGCAGCGTCTGCGCGGTCCACGCGCCGGCCTGCGCGGGCAGGTCGCGCAGGTCCACCTTCTGCAGCAAGCCGTGCATGAAATCGCCCACCCACTGGTGACGCAGGTTGGGTCCGCTGCCCAGGCCCTTGGCGCTGACCACGTACAAGGCATCGCCGTGCACGGCCAGCGCGGTGGGATACCAGCCGGTCGGAATCAGCGCTGCGCGCCGGCCGCTGGCGAGGTCGTACACCGCTATGTCGTCGTTGCCGGCGTTGGCGACGAACAGCCGCCCCTGCGCGATGGCCAGCGCATCCGGGTAGGAACCCGGCGGCGCACCGGGATAAGGCGCATCGTCGAGCGCGCGCACGGCTTTCAGGCTGCGCGTGTCCACGGCGACGATGCGGTCGAGATTGGCGTCGGCCACCCACACCAGCGGCGTGCCCGGCTGCGCGGCCAGCGCGGTGGGATGTGCGCCGGCGGCCTCGCTGCGCGGCCCCAGCACCGGGCCGGTGGGCACTTCGCCCAGCACGCGCCAGCCGGCGCGATCGACCACGGTGACACCGTTGCCGCCCCAGTCGCTGACCACCAGCCGCGCGCCGCCATCGGCCAACGTCACCGCAAACGGATAGCTGCCCACGTTGAGGTAATCGGTAACGCCGGTGGACAGATCAATGCGCGCCAGACTGTTGGCCAGCAGGCCGGTGACATAGGCGTGCCGGCCGGCCGGTCCGATCGCGACGCTGTCTGGGTAGAACAGCCGCGCCTGCTGCCCATTGCCGGCATAGTGGTATGGGTACTGCGCATGCGGAAACGCCTGCCAGGCCAGCGCGTAGCGACGCACCAGTTCGAGCTTGCCGGCCGCGTGGCGCAGCGCCAGCAAGTTGTCGCTGTTGCCGCCGGTGGCGTACAGCATGCCGTCCGGCGCGGCGGCCAAGCCCTGGAACAGGCTCTGGTCGGGAATGCTGGCCGTAGCCGCTGCGGGTCGCTCGCCTCCCTGCGCGCCCTGCGCCACCACCGCGCCGGGCGCATCCTGCACGCGCGCGCCGCCCAGCAGCGTGTCGATCGCGGCCAGCGCGCGCAGGTCGCTGCTTGCGAAAAGACGCAAGCTCTGGCGCTTGCTGGCGCCACCGTCGATCACCGCCACAGTGCCGTCCCGTACCGTCACCGCGACGGGGAAGTTGGGCGTTGCCGCCAGTTGGCCCGCCGGCGTCACCGCCCGCCCGCTGGGCAACACGGCGTCGGGATGGGGGCTGGCAGCACGCGCCGCGGCCATGGACAGCAGCGTCGCTGCCAGCGGAACGAGGATGGTGCCGGTGCGCATGGTGGACTCCGAAGTTTGCTGCGCCAAGGTAATTGTGGGGAAGGGCTCACGCATGACAAACCGCCCGCAAATACATCACGACAAAACTACGATTGCGCAAGGCGCCTGCTGCGCCGGCGCGAGCGGCGACGCCGGATGCGCGACAATGCGCGCATGAAACTGGCTACCTGGAACGTCAACTCGCTGGGCGTGCGCCTGCCGCAGGTGCTGCAGTGGCTGGCGACCGAGCGGCCCGACCTGCTGGCCCTGCAGGAGACCAAGCTCGAGGACGCGCGCTTTCCGGTCGCGGACTTCGCGGCCGCCGGTTATCACGCAGTGTACAGCGGCCAGAAAACCTACAACGGCGTGGCGCTGCTGGCGCGCACGCCGCCGCAGCAGGTGCTGCGCGCACTGCCGGGGCTGGATGACCCGCAGCGGCGTTTCATCGCCGCCGATGTGGACGGTATGCGCGTGGTCAATCTGTACGTGGTCAACGGCCAGTCCGTGGGCAGCGAGAAATACGACTACAAACTGCGCTGGCTCGCGGCCGTGCACGAACACCTGCGCGCGGAGCTGGCGCGCCAACCCGCGCTGCTGGTGCTGGGCGATTTCAACATCGCGCCCGAGGACCGCGACGTGCATGATGCGGATGTCTGGCGTGACCAGATTCTGTGCAGCGCGCCCGAGCGCGCGGCGCTGCAGAACCTGCTGGCGCTGGGCCTGGACGACAGCTTCCGCGTCTTCGAGAGCGCCGGCGGGCACTACTCGTGGTGGGACTACCGCCAGGGCGGCTTCCGCCGCAACATGGGCCTGCGCATCGATTTGATTCTGAGCAGCCACGCGCTGCGGCCGCGGCTGCGTGCGGCAAGCATCGATCGCACGCCGCGCACCTGGGAGCGGCCCTCCGACCACACGCCGGTGCTGCTGGAGCTGGCATGAACGACGACCTCACACTGTCCCTCACTGACGCTGAACTGGACGAGCTGGATCTGTTCCTGCGCCGCCACAATCCAGAGGACGGCCCGCTGCTGGATGGCGTGCATGGCCTGCTCACTGCGCTGATGGTGGGCCCCGAACCGGCGCGTCCGGACGAGTGGCTGCCCGAGGTGCTGCACGAGCCCTTCGGCGATGCCGCCGAGGGCAACCGCATCCTCAGCCTGCTGGCGCGGCTGAACGACTCTATTCCGATGGAGATCGAGCACGAACGCTACGAGCCGATCCTGGGCGAGGTGGATACCGACGACGGCGACAGCGCGCTCAGCGCCGCCGGCTGGTGCCACGGTTTCGCGCACGGCATCAACCTGCGCGCCGAGTTGTGGGAGACGCGCCTCGAGCAGGACCAGGAGCTGATGCAACTGCTCGGCCCGGTGGTGGCGCTGGCCATCGACTCCGGCGCGCTGGACACCGACGAGCCGGTCGAGCCGCTGGACGAAGCCAGCTACGACGGTTTCCTCGCGCAGTTGCCGGAGACCGTCGGCGCTCTGGCCGAGTACTGGCGTGTGCATCCACCCACCGCGCGCGAACAGGCCGCCGCGGGCGGTGCCGCCAGCATCGAGTTCGACGTGCCGCCCGGTCGCCGTGGCGGCCGCTGGCTGCACTGAGCGGCACGTCCGCCGTCACAGCCGACCGTCGCGGTAATCGGCCAGCGCCTGCTGGATTTCCTGCGGCGTGTTCATCACGAACGGACCCCAGCGCGCCACCGGCTCGCGCAGCGGCTGTGCGGCCACCAGGATCAGGCGCGCGTCGTCGGCGCCAGCCGCGAGTTCGACCATGTCGCCCGCGCCAAGAACGCCCAGTTCGCCATTATCCAGAGTGCTGTCGACGATGCGCACGCCGGCGCCCTCGAACGTGTAGACGAAAGCGGTGTGCTGCGCCGGCAGCGGCACCTGCAGCTGCGCGCCGGCAGCCAAGGCGATGTCCAGGAACAGCGGCGCAGTGACGATGTCGCGCACCGGGCCGGGTGTGCCGAACGCCTCGCCCGCGATCACGCGCACGCGCGCGCCGGGCGCCGGCTCGAGTTCGGGAATCTGTTCCGGCGCGATGTCCTGGTAGCGCGGCGCCATCATCTTGTGCGCGGCCGGCAGGTTGACCCAGAGTTGGAAGCCGCGCATTTCGCCCTCGTTCTGCTCGGGCATCTCCGAGTGCACCAGGCCGCGGCCGGCGGTCATCCACTGCGCGCCGCCGCCGGTGAGCAATCCGCTGTTGCCGTGGTTGTCGCGGTGGCGCATGCGCCCGGCCAGCATGTAGGTGACCGTCTCGAAGCCGCGGTGCGGATGGTCGGGAAAGCCGGCGATGTAATCGGCGCCGTGCTCCGAGCCGAAGGCGTCGAGCAGCAGGAACGGATCGAGCATGTCCAGCGCCGGCTGGCCGATGACGCGGGTCAGCTTGACGCCGGCGCCATCGCTGGCGGGCAGGCCGCGAACGCGGCGGATGACGCTGCGGGTGTTCATGGCGGTCGACTCCGGGGGGGGCGCGGCATGCGCGCGATGCGGTTACGGTGCGGCCGCGCGCTCATGCCGGCAATGGCGCCCGCGCGCACGCACTGTGCACCGCGTGGCAACAGCGCGCCGCGGGTCAGCCGCCAGGCGGCGGCGCCAGCAGCAGATCCAGATCGTCCTGGCCGAAGCTGAGTTTCTCGCGCGTGCCGCCGCCCTCCAGCACCGCCTCGGCCAGCGCCGCCTTGCGCTGCTTCAGCGCCTCGATGCGCTCCTCCACCGTGCCGGCGGCCACCAGCCGGTACACGAACACCGGCTTGTCCTGGCCGATGCGGTGCGCGCGATCCACCGCCTGCGCTTCGGCGGCCGGGTTCCACCACGGGTCGTAGTGGATCACCGTATCGGCGGCGGTGAGGTTGAGGCCGACGCCGCCGGCTTTCAGCGAAAGCAGGAACAGCGGCACCTCGCCGGCCTGGAAGCGGCGCACCGGCGTGGCGCGATCGCGGGTGTCGCCGGTCAGCAGCAGATAGGGGATGCGCAGGCGCTCCAGCTCGCGACCGATCAGCGCCAGCATGCTGGTGAACTGGCTGAACAGCAGGATGCTGCGGCCTTCGTCGACCAGCGCCGGCAGCATGTCCATCAGCAACTCCAGCTTGGCCGACTCCTGCACGCCGCGCGCGGCTTCCAGCTTGACCAGACGCGGATCGCAGCACACCTGGCGCAGTTTCAGCAGCGCGTCCAGCACGACGATGCCGCTGTGCTCGATGCCGCGCTGCGCGATCACCTGGCGCAGCTCCTCGGTCAGGCTCAGGCGCAGGCCTTCGTACAGTTCGCGCTGGCGGCCCTCCAGGCGCACGGTGCGGGTGATTTCGGTCTTCGCAGGCAGCTCGCGCGCCACCTGCGCCTTGGTGCGGCGCAGGATGAACGGCGCGATGCGCCGGTTGAGCCGCGCCTGCGCCTCGGCCTCACCCTGCTTTTCGATCGGCTGGCGATAGAACTTGCGGAAGCTGTGCTCGTCGCCCAGCAGGCCGGGCACGGTCAGATCGAGTTGCGCCCACAGTTCGCCCAGATGGTTTTCCAGCGGCGTGCCGGTCAGCGCCAGCACGCGCGGTATGCCCAGTTCCTTCAGCGCACGGCGCGCGCGCGTGCGCGGGTTCTTGACCTGCTGCGCTTCGTCCAGCACCGCCAGCGCGAACGGCTGCCGGTGCAGCGCGGAGACATCGCGCGGTAGCAGCGCGTAGGTGGTCAGCACCACGTCGTGCTCGGGGATGGCGGCGAAGCGTTCGCCGCGTTGCGCACCGTGCAACGTGAGCACGCGCAGCGTGGGGGCGAAGCGCGTGCTTTCCTGTTCCCAGTTCGGAATCAGGCTGGTGGGCACCACCAGCAGCGCTGGAGCATTCAGCGCACCGCGCGCCTTCAGCACCAGCAGATGCGCCAGCAACTGCACGGTCTTGCCCAGGCCCATGTCGTCGGCTAGCACGCCGCCCAGGTCGGCCTCGGCCAGCGCGTTCATCCAGCGCAGGCCTTCGCGCTGGTAGCCGCGCAGTTCGGCGCGTAGCGTCTCGGGCGGTATATCGCTGGCCTCGGCGGCGGCGCGCAGCAACCGCTGCGTGAATCCGGCCAGCTCCGCGGGCGCTTCCAGCGGGCGTTCGGCGGGCATGGCGCCGCGCAATTCGGCCAGGCGGCCCGCCTGCACGCGCGGCAGCAGCAGTCGCTCGCGCGGCCGGTCCAGATACTCGGCCAGCGGCGCCAGCAGCGCGCGTAGCGCGGCCAGGCGCACCGGGATGCGCCGACGTGCGTCCACCGGCGCGTACCACACCGCGTCCTCGGGCTCGTGCGCGGCCGGGGCCAGGCTGATCTGGCGTTCGGCCAGCGCCTGCGCCACCGCCGGCAGCAGATTGACGCGCTGGCCTTCGATCTCCAGGCCCACCTCCAGCGCGAACTGCTGACCATCGCGCTCGGGCGTGGCCACGCCGTACCACTGCGGCGCGCCTTCCAGTACCTCGAAGGGAAAGCTGGGCGCATAGTCGAACTGCACGCCTTCGACCTCGAGCCGCGCGCGCAGCGCCAGCCAGCGCGCCGGCGTGTTGACCTCCAGTGCGCCGACATGGCCGGTGCCGGGAAACAGCCAGGCGTCCTCGGGCAGGGTGTCGGCCAGATCCCAGGGCAGGCCTTCGGTGTCCACGGCCGGGGTCAGGCCGGCGGCTTCCAGGCGCTCCATGGTGGCCAACTCCTCGGCGCGCCGGCGCGCGATCTCCACCAGCTTGCCCTCGCGCACGCGCCGCACCAGGCCTTCGCCGCCGCGTCCGGGCAGGCGTTCGCCGCCGTAGTCGAAGCTCAGCCGCGCGTAGGCCAGCGGCGGCGTGCCGGCCGCCAGGCGCGCATGGCGGGTGAGCGCGTGCAGCGTCAGCACCGGCTTCGGGCTGAGTTCGGCGCGCGCTACCGCGTCGAAGGCGCGCGGCGCGGGAATATACGCGGCCCAGCGCGTGGTCGGGAGCAGCGTGCCCAGTGCGCCGCTGACCTCCGGCGGCAGCGCCGGCAAGTCCAGCAGCGCGGCGGCGCTGGCGTCTGCGTCGAGCGCCAGCAGGCTGGCCTGCTCGGCGTCCAGCACCCACAGCGCGCCGACGCGCAGCAGGCGTTGCCCCGGCCGCAACTGTGGTTGCAGACGCTGGCGGCCATCACTCTCGACCAGCCAGTGCCAGTGCAGCGGCAAACTGGCACCGCGCTGCATGTGCAATCCGGCGACGCCGCCGAACAGGCAGGGTGCGCTGTCCAGCATTTCGGTCAGCAGCGCGTCGCCCAGCGCGCCGGCCAGGCGTGCGTAACTGCGACCCTTGCGCGCGATCTGCGGCAGCCCCAGCAGGCTGCTGGCCAGGCGCTGTTGCGCCACGCCGAGCCCGCTGGCGGCCAAGTGACGCGCGTCCAAGGGCAGCGGGCGGGCGTAGCGACCATTGCCCAGCGCGCTGAGCAGCACCGGCGCCACGTCCAGTTCGGCGGCGGCTTGTCCATCGGTGACATTCAGCTCCAGCAGGAACCCGAGCACGCCAGCCGGCTCCGTCGCCGGCAGGCCGGCGCCGAACAGCCGCCGCCAGGCCGCCGGCAGGTCGGCCAGTTGCGCCACCGCGGTGGCTGCTTGGATGCGCGAAGGCGTGCCGCCCAAAGTGTCGTTCCCGATGCCCGGCGGGCATCAAACCTTTCGAGCTTAGCACCGCATGCATGTGGCGCAGCAGCGCCACCGCATTCAGCGCGGATCGAACAGTCCGGCGGGGTATTCGGGTTTTTGTTCGCGCGCCAGCAGCGCGTGCAGTCCCTCGCCGGGGGTGATCTCGCCGCGCAACACGGCGCGCACGTGGAAGCTGATCGGCAGGTCCAGGTCGAGGCGCATGGCCAGGCGCACCACTTCCTCGGCGGTCAACACGCTTTCGACCACCTGGCCGATCTCGGCCAGCGCCTGTGCCAGCGGCACGCCGCGGCCCAGCAGTAGGCCTAGGCGGCGATTGCGCGACAGCTCGCCGGTGCAGGTGAGCACCAGGTCGCCGAGGCCGGCCAGGCCCATCAGTGTTTCGGCGCGCGCGCCCAGCGCCACGCCCAGGCGCAGCATTTCGTTCATGCCGCGCGTGATCAATCCGGCGCGCGCGTTCAGTCCGAGCTGCATGCCGTCGGCCGCACCGGTGGCCACCGCCAGTACGTTCTTCATCGCGCCGCCGAGTTCGGCGCCCAGCATGTCGGCACCCGAATAGGCGCGCAGCGCCGGGCCGTGCAGCAGCGTGGCCAGTTGCTGCGCGAAGCCGGCGTCAAGCGCGTGTACGGTGAGCGCGGTAGGCAGGCCCTGGGCGACTTCGCGCGCGAAGGACGGGCCGGTGACCACTGCAGCTGGTCGTCCCGGAAAGCGCGCGGCCACCAGCTCGTGCAGGAAGCGCCCGGTGCCGGGTTCGAAGCCCTTGGTCGCCCAAGCGATGCCGGTCCGCGCGGGCAGCAACGGCGCGAGCTGCGCCAACAGCTCGGCGAACGCGTGGCTGGGTACCACGATCAGTGCCAGATCGGCATCGGCCAGGGCTTCGGCCAGATCGTGCAGACAGCGCAGGTCGGCTGGCAACTGCAGCTCGGGCAGATAGCGCGCGTTGCGGCGCGCGCCGGCCATGGCGATCATCTGCGCCGCGTCGCGGCCCCACAGGCTTACATCGCTGCCGTGCCGCGCCAGCGTGGCGGCCAGCGCGGTGCCCCAGGAGCCGGCGCCCAGAACCGCGACGCGCATGCGTGCGGTCATTGCCTCAGGCGTGCGCGGCCGGCGCTTCCGGCATGGCCTGGCGGCGCTGCTGCTCGGCGTACAGTGCGTCGAAGTTGATCGGCTGCAGGAAGAACGGCGGGAAGCCGCCCTTCTGGATCAGATCGGCGATCACCTGGCCAGCGTAGGGGAACAGCATGTTGGGGCAGTAGGCGCCAAGGATGGCATCGCGGTTGCCGGCATCGAAGCCGGCGACGGTGAAGATGCCGGCCTGCTGGACTTCGGCCAGGTACACGGTGCGTTCGTCGAGCGTGCAGGTCAGCGTGACCGTCAGCACGACCTCATAGGCACCTTCACCCAGTTCGGCGGCCTTCTGGTTGAGATTGAGCTGGATCTGCGGCTGCACATCGCTGCGGCCCAGATCCTGAAATACCTGCGGCGCATTGGGTGCCTCGAAGGACACGTCGCGCACGTAGATCTTCTGCAGCGCCAGCTGCGCCTGCTCGGCTTGGCCGTTGGTGAGGGTGTCTGCCATGGAGTGACTCCGTAAGATTCGTGGGATAGGACGATACAAAGATCGGGAATCATCCCACAGCCGCCAGGTCCGCGCACGTGCTTCGCGGCGGCGGCTTGCCCGCGTCCGCGCCCGCAGCTATTCTTCCCGGCTCGATTGTGCCGGGCCTGGCCGCAGGCTGTTCGCGCGACGCGATGCGCGGGCTCAAGGCGATACTTCCAGCATCGCGTGACCCTGGCGGGTCGCTGGGCCGCCGCCGCCCTGGCCAAGGGTGGCTTGATCACTAATCCGGAGATTCCGATGTCCCGCGTCTGCCGAGTCACAGGCAAGGCCGTGCAGGTTGGCAACAACGTCTCGCACGCCAACAACAAAACCCGCCGCCGCTGGCTGCCCAATCTGCACGAGCGCCGCTTCTGGGTGCCGGGCGAAAACCGTTGGGTCAAGCTGCGCGTTTCCAACCAGGCCCTGCGCACCATCGACAAGAAGGGCATCGAAACCGTGATCGCCGAGCTGCGTGCCCGCGGCGAAAAGATCTGAGGAGCACATCGTCATGGCATCCAAGCGCGACAAGATCCGTCTTACCTCGTCGGCTGGCACCGGCCACTTCTACACCACCGACAAAAACAAAAAGAACACGCCCGACAAGATGGAAGTGAAGAAATACGATCCGGTCGTGCGCAAGCACGTGATCTACAAGGAAGGCAAGATCAAGTGAGCGGTTTGCAAAACCGCTCCGGCACCTGGATGTGTCACCGCGACGAGCGCGCAAGTGCCGGTCGCGACAAAAGTGGCGCGGCCTTGCCGCGCCCGTTTGCTGGCATGTAGTCGCTTTGAATCAGGCGGCAGGATGCCCGGTTTTGCAAGCTGGCCAAGTGACATTCGAAGGTTGCCTGGCGTAGGCAGCGATCACACCTGCGGCGTCTGCCGCGAAAAGCCCGCCCGCTCGGCGGGTTTTTCGCGTTTTACCTCCAGCCGCGCGGCGCGATTCAGATCGCCGCGCCGCGCCGCCAGCGCAAGGACACCGCCATGACGCAGCCCAGCACGATTTCCAACGGCCCGCGCATGTAGCCGTTGCTCCAGGCCAGGTAGTCGAACAGGTTGACGGTGATCAGCACCGCGCTAAGCGCAAGCAGTAGCGCCAGTTGCGGGCGCGCCGCACCGCGCTGCCGCCAGGCGCGCAGCACGTCGTACAGTGGCAGCAGGAAAGCCGCACCCAGCAGCAGCAGGCCGGGCAGGCCCAGCCCCATCGCGACTTGCAGCGGCGTGTCGTGCAGGTGCGGCGGCACGTAACCCTGCCACTGGATGCCGTGCGCAGCCAACTGCGGCTGGATGCTGGCCAGGCCCCAACCCAGCAGCGGTCGTTCGGCGATGCGCTGCACGGCGAACTGCCATAGTTCCAGACGCAAGCCCACCGAGGGTGCCGCGGCGCTCACCGGTGCGCCGGACAGCACTGACAGCGCTGCCGCGCTGCCGCCATCGAAACGCTGCAGAACGGCAGGGCGAGCCAGATAGGCCGCCAGCACCAGTGCCAGCACGGCCATGCCGAACCACGCGCGCCAGTTGCGCCGTACTGGCGCTGCCGTCGCCTGTCGTGGCGGGCGTCCCAGCCGCCACAGCAGCGCCGCACCGATGGCCGCGGCCAGCCAGGCGCCGCGCGACTGGGCGAACAGCAACACCAGCAGTGCGGCCAAACTCAGCAGCGCCCAACCATCGCTGCGCAGACCGGCGTGGGCCGGTTCGAAGTCGTCGCGCCGGCATCGCCAGGCGCCGCACAGCGCGATCATCAGGACCAGCGCGGCGAAGGCCCCCGTGAGGTTTTCGGCGTAGCCCAGGCGCAGGCGCAATGTGCCGGCGGCCAGCGCATCGAGTTGCGTCCAAGGCATGCGCGCCAGCGCCCACATCAGCCAGCCGACCGCCAGCAGCTTCAGCACACGCATGATCCACTGCGGATAGCGCGCCAGCCAGCAGCCGAACACGCTGGCATAAATCAGCACCTTCAGCGGATCGGCATCCAGGGTCAACTGGCGTGCGTACTGCTGTCCAGGTAGCGGTTGTGCTACCGCTGCGGCCTGCACCAGGCAGTACAGCGCGAACAGCAGGATCAGCCATGGCAGCGGATGCCGGCGCAGTTCGCGCCAGGGCCATGCGCCTGCGGCCAGCAGCGCTACCAGTGTCAGCGCCGCGGCCGTACTGGATTGCAGCGGCTGCGGCAGGTCGGTCACCGCGGTCAGCGCGGCCAGCAGAAGTGCGCCGATGCCCAGCCATGACTGCCAGGGCTGCCGCCGCAAGGCGCGCAGCAAATCTTTGTACAGCGGCATCGGCTAGCGCAGTGTGCCGCGCAACGCCGCGGCGATGTGCTGGTCGAATGCGTCGCGCGTGCGCTCGAAACAGGCACGTGCATTGTCGCTGATGCGCCGCAGGGCCGCGCTATCCAGATCCAGCGCCTCCCGCACGGTGCGCTCCAGCGCGGCCACGTCGAAGTAATAGCGCGTGGCCAGTGCCATGCGGTCGCGTGCCGCATAAGGCACCAGCAGGCCGCAGTTGCGGTCGATGCGCTCGTTCATCGGCGGTGCGTCCACGGTGAGCGTGACCGCGCCGACGCCCAGCGCTTCGACCAGATAATGCCCCCAGGCATCCGTTTCCGAAGTGCATACGTGGAACAGATGGCTGTTCTGTAGTTGCACCAGTTCGCGCAGTGCTTCCGGTCGGTGCGGATCCAGATAGCCGACACGGTGCTCGATGTTGGGCGCGGGCGGCATTTCGGCGGCTTCGCTCGGATGCTGCAAAACGGTCAGTTGCGGCCATTCCGGATGGTTGCGCCAAAGCGCCAACAGGCGATCGGTACCTTTGGTGCGGCTACCGCCGGCCAGATGCAGGAAGCGGCGCTGACGTGCGATGTTGCGGTCCAGACGATCTTCGCTGGTGAAACCGACCAGTTGTGCGGGACAGCCCAACGCCTGGAAGATATCCAGCGCATTTCGGCTTTTCGCCCACACGCCGTCGATGCTGCTCAGGCGACGCTGGTCATGGCGGTCGAACCATTCGGGATTGGGCAGCGCGACGTTGCTGCGAGCCAGCGCTAGCTGTTCGGGCCAGACGTGTTCGAACAGGATGTTCAGGTCGAACCGTGCCGGCGTCAGCCGGCGCTTGAGCGATCCGGCCAGCGTACGCGGCGCCTGCAGCAGCGCGCTGGCGCCACGGCGCCGGCGTCGGCGTTCGCTGTGGTTGTCGAGCCGTGTGGCAAAGACATCGCAGCCGTTGCGGCGCAGTGCGCCGGCAAGTAGCCGGAAATCGCGGCTCAGTCCGAATCCATTGTCGCGGTAAACCAGATTGACGCTGGCCATGCTTGCGCACTCCGTTTGGTACCACGAATCCTTGCGGTCGCCCCCCGGCTCAGTGTGATCATGTATGCAGGCCATGACTACAATGTGATCGTCCGCTGAATCCGGGCAATGGGGCGATCTTTTTCGATACGAAAATATTACAAAACGGCGGATATGTGCTGCCAGGCACGATGCAATGACAGGCTTGCGTGCCCGCACCGGCCCATGCATCGCCAGGCGCGACTCAAAGCGCCTGCAGCGCCGCGGTCAGTCGATCCGGAAACGCCCGCGCATTGGCCTCGAACCAGCCTCGCGCCGTGGTACCCAGGCGCCGGCATGTCGTCTCGTCCATCGCGAGGGCTTGCACGATCGTCCGCTCCATGGCGGCCTCGTCGAAGTAGTGTGTACGGGCCAGGTTCTGCTGACCGCTGCGTGCATAGTTCACGCAAAAACCCCGCTCTGGCGTAATGAACTCGTTCATCGGCGCCGCATCGGTAGTAATGACCACCGCGCCGAGGCCCATGGCCTCGACCAGGTAATGCCCGTAGCCCTCGGTTTCCGAGGGGCACAGATGGAACCAGTGCGCGTTCTGCAGGCGCAGCAATTCGACGTCGTCGAGGTAGTCGATACGGTGCTCGATATTGGTGGCGGGTGCGCCTGGAGTGGCACTCTTGGGATTCTGCACCACGGTCAGCTGCGGCCATTCGGGGTGTCTGCGCCAAAGCTGCAGCAGCCGCACCGTGCCTTTGTGCTGGCTGCGTCCGGCCAGGTGGAAGAAGGCGCGCTGGCGCGGCACGGACGTGTCGCGGCGATCTTCGCTGGTGAAGCCCGTGTACAGCACGCGTGCGCCCAGCGTTTCGAAAATGGGCATGGCATGGCGTGTCTGTGCAAACACCGCATCGATGCGCGGCAGCAGCTCGCGGTCGGCATCCAAAAACCATTCCGGATGCGGCAGCAACACGTTGCGACGCGCGATGGGCAGGAACTCGGGTCGAATGTGCTCGATGAGAATGTTGACGTCGTGACGCGCCCAGCCGTGATCGCCCAGCACACGGTTCCAGGCATTGCGCGTGCCGAGGAAGACACGCCGGCCCAGTTTGCGCCAGTTGCCGCGGCGCAGGCCGGTCATAGTGACGTCGTGGCCGCGCGCACGTAGTGCCCCGGCCAGCAGCCGCAGGTGCCGCGACAGGCCGAGTCCGTTGTCCCAGGCGATCACGTTGACGCGCATCAGTCGATCCGGCTGCCCGCGCCCGCGCGCAGGAAAGGACGCATGGTAGCGGCAGCCGCCGCGCCTGCGTCGACGGCACTCAGTCGGCACCGTAGCGGCTGCGATAAGCGGTCAGTGCAGCACTGATGTTGGCCATGTCCGGTCGTACCAGCACATAGTCCATGACCTCGGCCAAGCCCACGATGGCCAGCACCGGTACGCCTTCGTCGTGCGTCAATTCCTGCGCGGCCGAATGCGCGCCCTGACCGCGTTCCTGGCGATCCAGCGCGATCACGACTCCGGCCGGCGCGGCGCCAGCGGCGCGGATCAGCGCCAGCGACTGGCGCACGGCCGTGCCGGCAGTCAGCACGTCGTCGACGATCAGCACGCGGCCAGTCAGCGCCGCCCCGACGATCAGACCACCCTCGCCGTGGTCCTTGGCCTCCTTGCGGTTGTAGGCCAGCGGCACATCGCGGCCGTGTTGCCGCGCCAACGCGATGGCGGTGGCGGTGGCCAGCGGGATGCCCTTGTAGGCAGGGCCGAACAGCATGTCGAAACCGATCCCCGCCGCTTCGATGCAGGCCGCATAGCTGCGCCCCAACCTGGACAGATGGTCGCCCGAAGCGATCGCGCCGAGATTAAAGAAGTACGGACTTTCGCGTCCGGACTTCAGCGTGAAACGGCCGAAGCGCAGCACGCCGGCAGCGTGGGCGAGATCGAGAAAATCCTGCTGATAGGCGTGCATGTGTGTGGACTCGGGTACTGAATGCGGAACCGTGATTATCGTGCCTTGCGCAGACGTATGACGCCGCGCGCGTTGACGTGGCGCAGCGCTGCAGGCATGTTCGCCGCCTTGCTCCGATGCCGGTGTGTGCATGCGCATCCTCACCCTCAACGCCAACGGCATCCGCGCGGCAGCGCGCAAGGGCCTGTTCGAGTGGCTGCCGCAGCAGGACGTGGACGTGGTTTGTCTGCAGGAAACCAAGGCGCAGGAGGCGCAGCTCGATGCCGCGCATCGGCCGCGTGGCTACCATTGTCACTGGCACGACGCGCGCAGCAAGGCCGGCTACAGCGGTGTCGCCATATTCAGCCGCGTGCCGCCCGACACGGTGCTGTCCACGCTGGACTGGGAGCCGTTCGATCACGAAGGGCGTTATCTCGAAGCCCGCTTCGGCATGCTCAGTGTGGTTTCACTGTATTTGCCCTCGGGCTCCTCGGGCGAAGCGCGCCAGCGTTTCAAGTTCGAGGTGATGGACTGGCTGGCCGGCATCCTCGATGTGTGGCTGGCCAGTGGTCGCAGCTATGTGCTGTGCGGCGACTGGAACATCGTGCGCAGCGAGATGGACATCCGCAACTGGAAATCCAACCAGAAGAATTCCGGCTGTCTACCCGCGGAACGGGCCTGGCTCAACGCACTGGTCGACAGCGGCTGGGTGGATACCTACCGGACGCTGCGCCCGCAGGGCCACGATTACACTTGGTGGTCCAATCGCGGCCAGGCCTACGCGAACGATGTCGGCTGGCGCATCGACTACCAGTTGGGCACGCCCGACCTGCATGGGCGGCTGCTCGACTGCGGCATCGCGCGGGCACCACGCTTTTCCGACCACGCCCCATACTGGGTGGATTACGCCGACGGAGCCGCACGGTGACTGCCATGCAACACCCGCGCGGCTGGCGGGCGCTGGCCGTGGCGTTCGGAACCCCAGCGGCGCGGACGATGTTTTTGTTCGGGTTTTCCTCAGGTCTGCCATTCCTGCTGGTGGGGGTGACGCTGTCCGCCTGGCTGAAGCAGGCAGGCATCGACCTCGGCCTGATCGCCTTGGTCAGCTACGTCACCTTGACTTACACGTTTAAGTTTCTGTGGGCACCAGCGGTCGATCGCATGCGTCTACCGCTGTTCGGCCGTCTGGGCCAGCGCCGCGGCTGGATTTTGCTGGCCGAATGCGTGCTGGCGCTGGCACTGGCCACAATGGCTTGGCTGACGCCGACGGCGTCGTTCGCGCTGTTCATCGCGGCCAACGCGGTGGCGGCGTTCGCTGGCGCCACCCAGGACGTCGCGATCGACGCCTACCGCATCGAGATCGCGCCGATCGAAGCGCAAGGTGGACTGGTGGCCACCTACACGCTGGGCTACCGCATTGCACTGATCGTCAGCAGTGTCGGCACGCTGTATGTGGCGCAGTACGTCAGTTGGCGCGTCGGCTATCTCGCCATGGCGGCGTTGCTGCTGATTCCGATGCTGGCAGTGCTGCGCGCGGCCGAGCCGCAGCGCCGCGTCGAGCGCGTCGGTAACTGGCGAGCGGCGCTGAGCGATGGCGTGGTCGGGCCGTTCCGCGAATTCGCCGCTCGTTTCGGGCTGCTGCAGGCGCTTGCCCTATTGCTGTTCGTCGGCCTGTTCAAGCTGCCCGAGCAGATGACCGGCGTGATCGCCTATCCGTACTACCTGCATCTGGGCTTCAGTCTGGCCGACATCGCCACGGTGTCGAAGGTATACGGCGTCATCGTCAGCATCGTTGGAGCGCTGCTGGGTGGGTTCACCATAGCGCGCTACGGTTTGCGTGGACCGGTCATCGTTTCGGTGCTGGGCGTCGCTTTGTGCAACTGGCTCTACGTGCTGATGGCGGCGCATCCGGGGTCGATCGCCTACTTTGCGTTGGCGCTTTCCGGCGACAATCTTGCCAACGGCTTTGGCGGCACCGTGCTGGTGGCGTTCATGTCCGGATTAACCAGCCGTGGTTACACCGCGACGCAGTATGCGTTGCTGAGTTCACTGGCGAACTTGCCGGGAAAACTGATCGCCGGCGCCTCCGGCGTGCTGGTCGAGCAGTTTGGCTACCCCGGTTTCTACATTCTCAGCACGTTTTCGGTGTTGCCCGCGCTGCTGCTGTTTGCTTGGCTGCGCCGGCATCTGCCGCCGGAACTGCGTGACGCATGAAATCGGCGCCGCTTCTTGCCACAATCACCGCGCAGGGGGCGGATCGATCGATTGAGGTGCTGTCGTGCCGGATATCGTGGTGCGCCATATCGACGAAGCCTTGGCCGAGCGCATCAAGGAACTGGCGCTGGCGCGCAAGTGGTCGATCAACGACGTCATTCTGCACGCGTTGCGCCACGGACTGGGCCTGGCCGGCGGCGAACCGTTCACCGGCCGCGAGATCGAACTGGGCCGCAGCGCCAGCGCCGGGCTCGACGCCCGCGAAGACCGCGCCTTCAGCGAGGCGATCGCCGCGTTGGCCGATGTGCCGGACAGCCAGTTCGCACGTCCGCGCGGCGACGCGCAGAACTCTTCAAGCTGAGTGGGAAGCGGTCGGCGTCGGCGCGTAGACCGCACCCAATACACGCGCACTGCGTGCACCGGTGACGCCGGGCACGTTGCCGGCCCGGCCCGACAACCGCGCGTGCGCCAGCCATGCAAACGCCATCGCCTCGATGAAATCCGGATCGATGCCGGCGAGGGCAGTGCTGGCCAGCGGACAAGACACGGCCTGTTCGAGTGCGCGCATCAGCACCGGATTGTGCAGGCCGCCGCCGCACACGAACAGTACGCGCGTGCCGGGCGCATGCGTGGCCAACGCATCGGCGATGCTGCGCACGGTCAACGCCAATAGCGTGGCCTGCACATCGGCCACGGCCAACTGGCGTCCGGCCAAGTGCACATCCAGCCAGCGCAGATGGAAATGCTCGCGGCCGGTGCTCTTGGGCGGCGGTGCGGCGAAATAGGGATCGGCCAGCAGCAGAGCCAGCAGCGCCGCGTCGGCCCGGCCGGCCGCCGCCAGCGCACCGCCGGCATCGTGCGCCGCGCCGGTGTGGCGCGCGCACCAGGCGTCCAGCAGCGCATTGGCGGGACCGGTGTCGAAGCCGCGCACGCCGCCCGCGCCATCCAGTAGTGTGAGGTTGGCGATGCCGCCGAGGTTCAACACCGCGCGCGGTTCGCCGGGCCGCGCCAGCAACGCCGCGTGCAGGATCGGCAGCAGCGGCGCGCCCTGGCCGCCGGCGGCCATATCGGCGCGGCGGAAATCGGCCACGGTCGGAATGCCGGTGCGCTCGGCGATGACGCTGGCGTCGCCCAGTTGCAGCGTGAATGGATGCGGTTCGTGCGGGCGATGGCGTACCGTCTGACCGTGTGAGCCGATCGCGTGTACTGCGTCGGGAGTCACGCCTGCTGCCTGCAGTAGTTTGAGCGCAGCGTCCGCGAAGGCCTCGCCCAGGCGCACATCGAGGCGCCCATAGGCATCGAGGTCGAATACCGTTTCGTCCTGCGCCAGCGCCAGCGCATTGCGGCGCAGATCAGTGGCGTAGGGAAAGGTTGCTGCGTGCAGCAATCGCGCGCCGCCGCCCGCGCAATCGACCAGCGCAGCATCGATGCCATCGGCGCTGGTACCGGAGATCAGTCCAAGATAAAGCTCATGGGCCGCGTGCGCGCCCGGTGCCGTACTCACTTGACGCTGGCCAGGCGCGCGTCGCCATGGAGCTGATCGATTTGCGCCAGCGCGGGAGCGATGCTGCGCCGGAACGCCAGCAACTGCGCGGCAGGCAATGGCGCGGGCTTGGGTAAGGTGACGGTCAGCGGGTCGCGCTGCACGCCATCGACGCGGAACTCATAGTGCAGATGTGGTCCGGTGGCGAGGCCGGTCATGCCGACGTAGCCGATGATCTCGCCTTGATGCACGCGCTCACCGCGGTGCAAGCCCTTCGCGAAGCGCGACATGTGCCCGTAGGCGGTGCTGATGTCCTTGTTGTGTCTGATCAGCACGAAGTTGCCATAGCCGTTTTCCCGGCCGCGGAACACCACCACGCCGTCGCCGGCGGCGTAGATGGGCGTGCCGGTCGGCGCAGCGTAATCCACGCCCTTGTGCGCGCGCATACGGCCCAGGATCGGATGCATGCGCGCCACCGAAAAACGCGAGGAGATGCGGGTGAAATCTACCGGCGTGCGCAGGAACGACTTGCGCATCGGCCGGCCGTCCTCGCTGAAGTAGGCCGCGCTGCCATCCGGCAGCTCGTAACGGAAGGCGGTATAGCGGCGGCCGCGATTGATGAACTCGGCAGCGATTATGTTGCCCGGGCGTACGTACTCGCCATCGCGATAGACGTTGTCGTACACCACCGAGAAGCTGTCGCCGGCGCGCAGATCCTGCGCGAAGTCGATGTCGTAGCCGAACACCTTGGCCAGTTCCAGAACCATGGCATTGCTCATGCCGGCGTGGCTGCCGGCGGCGATGAGCGAGTCGGTGATGGTGCCGTGCGCGAGACGCGTCATGCGCTCGAGCGGCCGCGTCCGGATTTGTTCGCGTGTCTGGCCGTCGTGGAAGCGCAGCGTGACTTGCTGAGTTTCATTGCGATCGTAGTGCAGTGCCAGCAGTTCATCGTGCGCGCCGCGCAAGAACTCAAACCGTTGACCCGGGCGGATATGCGTCAATCCGGATTGCCCGCCATCGGCGTCCAGCACGCGCTGCAGATCGTTGGGGCTGAGCCCCAGTTGCGCGAACAGTTCGGCCAACGATTGGCCGGGCTGCACACTGGCCTGCTGCCAGATCGGCTCGCTGGAGATGTCGTCCGCGGCGGGGTTGGGCAGCGTAGGTACCGGCAGTGCCACAAGCAGATGGGGCGCTGTGGCGGCCTGCCTGCGCTGCAGCGTGGCCCAGGCCGGCAGCACGGTGAATAGCAGCAGTGCGGCGGTCGCTGCAGCGCCGGCCAACACCCAACGGTGCCGCTTGCGTGCCAGGAGCGCAGCACGTGCGCGCTGCGCGGCACGCACGTAGATGCGGACGTGCCGGTGTCCGATCACGCAGCGCATGATGTGCCGCATGCTGCGGCCAGGTTTGAATGTGCCCATCCCCGGGATCCCGCCGATCGAAACGGCCGTCACCATAACCAGCACGGGAAATCATCGTCAACGCTTTGTATGCAAAGGTTTTGCGCACGACGTGCGCTTTAACTCACAATTAACTCCTGCTCACCTTCGCAACTGCTCGTCGCGGTAGCGACCGCATCCGCGGTTTCCCGCCACTGCCGGAATTCCCATGCACGCAACCGAACATGCGCTGACGCAGATCTGCCGCGGCAGCGAGGCCATCATCAAGGACGACGAATTGCGCGCGCGTCTGCAGCAGGGGCGTCCGCTGCGCATCAAGGCCGGCTTCGATCCCACCGCGCCGGACCTGCACCTCGGTCACACTGTTCTGCTGAACAAGATGCGCCAGTTCCAGGATCTGGGCCACCAGGTGATCTTCCTGATCGGCGACTTCACCGGGATGATTGGCGATCCCACCGGCAAGAACGCCACGCGCAAGCCGCTGACGCGCGCGGATGTCGAAGCCAACGCGCGCACCTACGCCGCGCAAGTGTTCAAGGTGCTCGATCGCGAACGCACCGAGGTGCGCTTCAACTCCGAGTGGTTCGATCGCATGAACGCCGCCGACATGATTCGCCTGGCCGCGCAGCACACTGTGGCGCGCATGCTCGAGCGCGACGACTTTGCCAAGCGCTACCGGGCGCGGCAGCCCATCGCCATTCACGAGTTCCTGTATCCGTTGGTGCAGGGCTACGACTCGGTGGCGCTCAAGGCCGATGTCGAACTCGGTGGCACCGACCAGACCTTCAATTTGTTGATGGGCCGCGCGCTGCAGGAACACTATGGCCAGCCGCCGCAGATCGTACTCACCATGCCGCTGCTGGAGGGCATGGACGGCATCAACAAGATGTCCAAATCGCTGGGCAACTACATCGGAATTGACGAACCCGCCATCGAGATCGTCGGCAAGACCATGAAGATCGGCGATGAGCTGATGTGGCGCTGGATCGATTTGCTCAGTTTCGAGATCGGCGTGGATGAAGCCGTGCGCTTGCGCGCGGACGTGGAAGCCGGCCAGCTCAACCCGCGCGACATCAAATTGCGCCTGGCGCACGAACTGGCGGCACGATTCCAGGGTTCCGACGATGCGCGGCGAGCAGTCGCTGGCTGGCAAGCCGCGGTACGTGGCGAGGGAGATCTGCTGGCCGTGCCGCTGACCGAAATTGCCGTCCCTGCCGCCGGTTTGCGGCTGCCTGCGCTGCTCACCGCCGCTGGCCTGACGCCAAGCAACTCCGAGGCCGCGCGCAAGCTGCGCGAGCGCGCCGTGCGCATCGATCACGCCGTCTGCGAAGACGCAGCGCGCGTTTTTACGCCGGGTTTCGAGGGGCTGCTCCAAGTCGGCAAGCGCGGTTTCGCGCGCGTGCGATTGCGGGCGCAGGGCTGAGTCCCGACTGCGCCACGGCCGGTGCATGCGATTCTGGACGGCTTCCATTTCCTGCGTGCGAAAACGTCGCCCGGCGTGGCGCGACGCTATTGACTGTGATGGGAAGGGATGTAAGATGTTGGGCTCCCTGGCGAGAGGCTGGGGCAGCGGCGGGTGAAGTTGATGTCCGCGGTGGGATTGGATCTTTGACAGTATGCACAGGTGACTTGT
>JAJYQO010000080.1 GCA_021794575.1 Pseudomonadota bacterium
ATCTGGTGGCGGGCCGTGCGCTGCCGCGCGCGGACGCGGATGCGGGGTGCTGCGGATTCGGCCGCGCGGGCTTGGCAACGGGTCGGCCGGCCGGCCGGCCCGTCCTGCGCCCGGGCGCGCGTTCTGCCGGTTCGGCACCGGCGGCCGGACGCTCGAAGCCCGGCACGGCCACGCGCTCGATGCTGCGGCCGATCAGTTTTTCGATGTCGCGCAGATAGCCCTGCTCTTCGCCGCACACCAGCGACACCGCGCGCCCGCTGGCGCCGGCGCGGCCGGTGCGGCCGATGCGGTGCACGTAGTCCTCGGGCACGTTGGGCAGTTCGTAGTTCACCACCACCGGCAGTTCGTCGATGTCGATGCCGCGCGCGGCGATGTCGGTGGCCACCAGCACCTGCAGCTTGCCGGCCTTGAAATCGCCGAGGGCGCGCGTGCGCGCGTTCTGGCTCTTGTTGCCGTGGATGGCCAGCGCCTGGATGCCGGCATCGGCGAGCTGCGTGGCCAGCCGGTTGGCGCCATGCTTGGTGCGCGTGAACACCAGCGCCTGGTACCAGTTTTCGCTGCCGATCAGGCTGACCAGCAGATCGCGCTTGCGCGACTGCGGCACCGGATGCACGACGTGCTGCACGGTGTGCGCGGCGGCGTTGCGCGGCGCCACGTCGATGGCCTGCGGGTTGCGTAGCAGATTGGCGGCCAGCGTGCGGATCTCCGGCGAGAAGGTGGCCGAGAACAGCAGCGTCTGTCGCCGCGCCGGCAGGCGCGCGAAGATCTTGCGCATGTCGTGGATGAAGCCCATGTCCAGCATGCGGTCGGCTTCGTCCAGCACCAGCACCTCGATGGCCGAGAGATCCAGGCTGCGCCGCCCGAGATGGTCGAGCAGGCGGCCGGGCGTCGCCACCACGATGTCGACGCCACGCGCCAGCGCGTCGATCTGCGGCTGCATGCCGACGCCGCCGAACACCGGCAGCGCGCGCAGGCTGGTGTGTGCGCCGTAGGTGCGCACGCTTTCGGCGACTTGCGCGGCCAGCTCGCGCGTTGGCGCCAGCACCAGCACGCGCGGCAGCGGGCGGCCGCGCGCATCGCGCGGCGTTGGCGCGGCCAGCAGTCTGTGCAGCAGGGGCAGGGTGAAGGCGGCGGTCTTGCCGGTGCCGGTTTGCGCGGCGGCCAGCAGGTCGTGTCCGGACAGCACCATGGGAATGGCCTGGATCTGGATCGGGGTAGGCGTGAGGTAGCCGGACTCGCGCACCGCGCGCGTCAAGGCTTCGGCCAGGCCGAAGGAATCGAATGTCATGAAGTGGAATCCGTAGCCCGCGGGGCGGGCGGCAGTCCGCGGCCGTCGCAACAGCGACACCAGTCCGCAGCGGGGAAGTCGGCGGGGCCGACGAGAATCAGAACGAACCGGGCGCGACGACTGGAATGCGCGCTGGTGCGTGCATCCTAGCAGTATCGCCGCCGTCGCGATGGCGCGCGCGCTGAACGCGGAGCGCCGGGCTTCCCTGCGCAGGGCGGGCGGAGTACAAGGCGCGTTCACCACGGAGCGACCGATGGACGCCAATCCCGATACGCCCAGCGATGCCGATCTGCGGCGGGATGCCGCCGCCGTGGCCGAGTTGCTGCTGGCCCGCGGCCTGATGTTGGTGACCGCGGAATCCTGCACGGGCGGCTGGATCGCCAAGACGCTGACCGATCTGCCGGGCAGCTCGGCATGGTTCGAGGCCGGCGTGGTGGCGTACAGCTACGAAGCCAAGGAAGCCTTGCTCGGCGTCAACCCGCGCACATTGGAGCGCAGCGGCGCGGTCAGCGAGGAGGCCGTCATGGAGATGGTATCCGGCGCACTGGCCCGCTGCGGTGCTGGCGTGGCGGTGGCCGTGACCGGCATCGCCGGACCCGGCGGCGGCACGCCGGACAAGCCGGTAGGCAGCGTGTGGATCGGCTGGAAGCGGCGTGGCGGCTATGCGCAGGCGCGCCTGTTCCACTTTGCCGGCGACCGCGAGGCGGTGCGCCGGCAGACGGTGGCCGAATCCCTCGCCGGCATTCGGAAAATCCTGACGTAAGTGGCGGCGCAGCGCCGGCTTCCGGCGGCATGCGACGTGGGATAATGCGATCGTCGCAGCCGTTGCGACGTCGGCGCGGCATGCTGGCCGCACTCCCACGCAACCGAGGCTATCCCGATGGACGACAACAAGCGCCGCGCGCTCACCTCCGCGCTCAGTCAGATCGAAAAGCAGTTCGGCAAGGGCGCGGTGATGCGCATGGGCGACCGCAGCGGCGACGTCATCGAGGCCGTCTCCACCGGCTCGCTGGGGCTGGATATCGCGCTCGGCATCGGCGGCCTGCCACGCGGCCGCGTCATCGAGGTCTACGGCCCCGAGTCCTCGGGCAAGACCACGCTCACCCTGCAGGTGATCGCCAACGTGCAGCGCAACGGCGGCACCGCCGCGTTCGTCGATGCCGAACACGCGCTCGATCCCGTCTATGCCGGCAAGCTGGGCGTCAACGTGGATGACCTGCTGGTCAGCCAGCCCGATACCGGCGAGCAGGCGCTGGAAATCGCCGACATGCTGGTGCGTTCCAACGCGGTCGATATCGTGGTGATCGATTCGGTGGCCGCGCTGACGCCCAAGGCCGAGATCGAGGGCGAGATGGGCGACTCGCACGTCGGTCTGCACGCGCGCCTGATGTCGCAGGCGCTGCGCAAGCTCACCGCCAACATCAAGCGTTCCAATTGCCTGGTGATCTTCATCAACCAGATCCGCATGAAGATCGGCGTGATGTTCGGCAACCCCGAAACCACCACCGGCGGCAACGCGCTGAAGTTCTACGCCTCGGTGCGCCTGGATATCCGCCGCATCGGCGCGGTCAAGCGCGGCGAAGAGGTGATCGGTTCCGAGACCCGCGTCAAGGTGGTCAAAAACAAGGTGGCGCCGCCGTTCCGCCAGGCCGAGTTCGAGATTCTTTACGGCGAGGGCATTTCGCGCGCCGGCGAAATCATCGAGATGGGCGTCACCGCCAACCTGATCGAGAAGTCCGGCGCCTGGTACAGCTACAAGGGCGAACGCATCGGTCAGGGTAAGGACAACGCGCGCACCTATCTCAAAGAGCATCCGGAGATCGCCGCCGAACTCGAAGCCGAACTGCGCGCGCGGCTGCTGACCCTGCCGGCCACCCAAGGTGACGCCGAAACCGCCGAGGTCTGAGCGCACGCCGTCAGGCCGCGCGCCGCGCGGCCGGGGTACCGTCATCGTGCCCGCCGGCGGGAAAACCACGACCCCGCGGCGCAGTGCCCTGCAGCAGGGCGTGGATCTGCTGGCGCGGCGCGAGTATTCACAACGCGAGCTGCGTCAGTGCCTGAGCGCGCGCGGACACGATGCGGCGGCCACCGAATCCGCGCTCGATGAACTGGCCGCGCGTCACTACCAGTCCGATGCGCGCTATGCCGAGATGCTGGCGCGCAGTCGCGCCACGCAGGGCTACGGACCGCGCCGCATCCGCATGGAATTGGCCGCGCAAGGCATCGCGCGCAGCCAGGTGCAGGCGGCGATGGATACCTTGAATCACGACTGGCGGCGGATCGCGGGCGATCTGGTGCGGCGCCGCTGCGGCACCCTGCGTGACGAAACGCAACGCCGTCGCGCGGCGCAGTTGCTGCTGCGCCGCGGTTTCGAGACGGCCACGGTAAGATGCGTCACCCGCACCGAGATCGAGGATGCGGCCGACGGCGCGGATTGATCCATCCGCGACGGGCCGCATACTCGCAGCGTGTCCGCCCCGCCGACTCCGCCGCATGAAAACCGCCGACATCCGCAGCCGCTTCCTCGAGTTCTTCCGCCAACGCGGCCACAGCATCGTGCCGTCTGCCACGCTGGTGCCGGCCAGCGACCCGACCCTGCTGTTCACCAATTCGGGCATGGTGCAGTTCAAGAACGTGTTCCTGGGCAGCGAGAAACCGGGCTACGTGCGCGCCGCCGACGTGCAGCGCTGCCTGCGCGCCGGCGGCAAGCACAACGACCTCGACCAGGTGGGCTACACCGCGCGTCACCACACTTTCTTCGAGATGCTGGGCAACTGGTCGTTCGGCGACTACTTCAAGCGCGAGGCCATCGCCTGGGCCTGGGAGCTGCTGACCGCCGAGTTCGGCCTGCCGCCCGAAAAACTCTGGATCACGGTCTATCACACCGACGACGAGGCCTACCGCATCTGGAACGAAACGATCGGCGTGCCTGCCGGTCGCATCGTGCGCATCGGCGACAACAAGGGCGCGCCCTATGCGTCGGACAACTTCTGGCAGATGGCCGACACCGGACCCTGCGGTCCCTGCACCGAGATCTTCTACGATCACGGCCCCGATGTGGCCGGCGGTCCGCCCGGCTCGCCCGATGCAGACGGCGACCGTTACATCGAGATCTGGAACCTGGTGTTCATGCAGTTCGATCGTCAGCCCGACGGTACGTTGGCGCCGCTGCCGGCACCATGCGTGGACACCGGCATGGGCCTCGAGCGCCTGGCAGCGGTGCTGCAGCACAAGCGCTCCAACTACGAGATCGATCTGTTCCAGCACCTGGTCCGCACCGCGGCCGAGCTGACTGCGACGAACGATCCCGAGAACAAATCGTTGCGCGTGATCGCCGACCATATCCGCGCCTGCGCGTTTCTGATCGTCGACGGCGTGCTGCCGTCCAACGAGGGACGCGGCTACGTGCTGCGCCGGATCATCCGCCGCGCCCTGCGCCATGGCTGGATGCTGGGCGTGCGCGGCGATTTTTTCTGGAAAATGGTCGCCCCGCTGGTCGCCGAGATGGGCAGCGCCTATCCGGAATTGGCGCAGAAACAGGCCATGGTCGAGCAGGCCCTGCGTGCCGAGGAGCAGCGCTTCGGCGAAACGCTCGAGCACGGCATGAGGCTGTTCGACGACGTGGCTGCGCGCGCTGCCGCCGGCGTCATCGCCGGCACCGATGCGTTCCGCCTTTACGACACCTACGGCTTTCCGGTCGACCTCACCGCCGACATCGCGCGCGAGCGCGGTTTGGGTGTGGACATGACCGGTTTCGAGCAGGCCATGAACGCGCAGCGCGAACGCGCGCGCGCCGCCAGCCAGTTCGAGGCCAAAGGGCAGCTCCCCGCTGAGATGGTCAGCACGCTGACGCCCACGGTGTTTATGGGGTACGAGGCGCTCGCCGACGGCGCCTGTGCCGTGCTCGGCATCGTACGCGAGGGTGTGGCGCTGCAGCAGTTGGCGCCGGGTGAAACAGGCATCGTGATACTCGATCGCACGCCGTTCTACGCCGAGTCCGGCGGGCAGGTGGGTGATACCGGTGCGCTGGACGGCCCGGCCGGTCGCTTCGATGTGGCCGACACGCGCAAGCTCGGTGGCGCCTATCACGGCCATGCTGGCCACTGGCAGGGCAGTGCGCCGCTGCGCGTAGGCGACAGCGTGCGGGCGACAGTGGATGCCGCGCGCCGCCAGGCGATCGTGCTCAACCACTCGGCCACACACCTGCTGCACAGCGCGTTGCGCGCGGTACTGGGTACGCACGTGCAGCAGAAGGGCTCACTGGTGGCGCCCGAGCGCTTGCGCTTCGACTTCTCACACGGCGCACCGCTGACGACGGCCGAAAAGGCCGACGTCGAGGCGCGCGTCAACGCCGCCGTTCGCGCCAACCACGCCGCCGAGGTGCATCGGATGGGCTACCAGCAGGCGCTGGATTTCGGCGCCATCGCCCTGTTCGGCGAGAAGTACGGCGACGAGGTCCGCGTGCTGCGCATGGGCGAGGTGTCCACCGAGCTGTGCGGCGGCACCCACGTGGCGCGCACCGGCGACATCGGCCTGTTCAAGATCGTCGCCGAGTCCGGCGTGGCCGCCGGTGTCCGCCGCGTCGAGGCGGTGACCGGCGCGGCCGCGCTGCGCTGGATCGAGCAGGAGGAGCAGCGCCTGGATGCGGTCGCACAGTTGCTCGGCAGCACCCAGGGCGAAGTGGCGGCGCGCCTCGAGGCGGTGCTGGAGCGCCAGCGCAAGCTGGAGCGCGAGTTGGAGAGTCTGAAAGCCAAGGCCGCCGGTGCCGCCGTAGGCGAACTGGCCGCGCGCGCACAGGAGATCGCAGGCATCAAGCTGCTGGCCGCGCGCCTGGATGGGCTGGATGCCAAAGCCCTGCGCGAGGCGCTGGACCAGCTCCGCCAAAGCCTCGGCGACAGCGTGGTGCTGCTGGCCGCGGTCACTGACGGCAAAGCCAGTTTGGTGGCCGGCGTGCAGGGTATCGCCCAAGCGCGCCTCAAGGCGGGCGATCTGATGGCCCATGTCGCGCAGCAGATCGGCGGCAAAGGCGGCGGCCGCGCCGACATGGCGCAGGGTGGCGGCAACGCAGGTCCGGAACTCGATCGCGCACTGGCCGAGGCGCCGGTGTGGATCGCGGCGCGGATCGCGCACGGCGCGTAGCATGCGACATGCATTGTGAGGCGTGCGGCTCTACGCGCGCGCAAACGTAAACGACGGTGTACGCGGCGTTCACATGCGTTGCTTGGGCGCGCAATAGTTCGCTAGTATGACCCGTCGCGCCGGCCATGCCCCCGCTGTCCGGTGCGTCCACAACCATTAAACGGCACATAGCAGTGACCGCAGGGTCGTGCGTGGAATCGAGCCCGGGTGAGGGCGGGCGCCGCGTCAACGGCCTCCATTTGGAGCCCTAATATGTTGATTCTGACCCGCCGGGTCGGCGAAACCCTGATGATCGGCGACGAAGTAACCGTCACCGTGCTGGGTGTCAAAGGCAATCAGGTGCGCCTGGGCATCAACGCCCCCAAGAACGTCTCGGTGCACCGCGAGGAAATCTACCAGCGTATCAAGGCCGAGCAAGCCGAAGGCCAGCAGCAGCCCAAGGACGAGTGAGCAGTCCGGTCGCATGGGGTTTTCCGCGCGACGTCGAAACGTTATCCTTGCAGATTCGGGCCGGTGGCGACGCCGGCCTTGTCATGTGGAGAGATGCCCGAGAGGCCGAAGGGGCTCCCCTGCTAAGGGAGTATAGGGTCAAAAGCTCTATCGAGGGTTCGAATCCCTCTCTCTCCGCCACATTATAAGGCCCTGACTTTTCAGGGCCTTATACGTTATAGTTCGGGCTGATTCGAGGTCGGCGCGTAGATCGGCGCGTGGCGTTGCGGATCAGCGCGGTGCATGCCGCAAAAACATCGGGTCGCGGCGCGCGCGCGTGGCCTGCTCGAAGCCGTAGGCGATTTCGATCAGGGTCGGTTCGCTCCACTTGCCGGCGAAGAAGCTGACGCCGATCGGCAGGCCGTGCACGAAGCCGGCGGGCACGGTGATGTCCGGGTAGCCGGCCACCGCCGCGGGCGAGGAACTGGACACGCCGCTGCCGGCATCGCCGTTGACCAGGTCCACCTTCCACGCCGGGCCGTTGGTGGGCGCCATCAGCGCGTCGAGATGATCCTTGCGCAGCGCGGCGTCGATGCCCTCGGGTCCGGCCAGGCGCTTCTCGGCGGCCAGTGCCTTGAGGTACTTGGGATCGGTCAGCGGGCCGCGCTTCTCGGCGGCGATCATCAGCCCCTGGCCGAACCAAGGCATTTCCTCGGCGGCGTGCGCCTTGTTGAAGGCGATCACGTCGGCCAGCGATTTCACCGGCACGCCGCTGCGCGTGGCGAGGTACGCATCGAGATCGTGCTTGAAATCGTAGGACAGCACGAGGTTCTCGTCCTTGCCGTAGTCGTTCACGTGCGGGATGGTCACCGGGTCGATGACGATGGCGCCGGCCTTGCGCAGTGCGGCCACGGCCTCATCCAGCACGCGTTCGACCTGTGGATTGCCGGCCGCGAACGCGCGCACCACGCCGATGCGCTTGCCTTTCAAACCATCGGGCTTGAGGAACTGCGTGTAGTTGGCCTTGTGCAAGTTGGCGCCGCGGGTAGCCGGGTCGGCCGGATCGCTGCCGGTCATCACCGTCAGCAGGGCGGCGGCGTCGGCCACGCTGCGCGCCATCGGGCCGGCGGTGTCCTGGTTGTGCGAAATCGGCACGATGCCGGCGCGCGAGATCAGTCCCAGCGTGGGCTTGATCGCCACGATGCCGTTGGTGCCGCCGGGACAGACCAGCGAGCCGTCGGTTTCGGTGCCCACCGCCACCGCGGTGAGACCCGCGGATACGGCGACCGCCGAACCGGAGCTGGAGCCGCAGGCGGAGCGGCTGAGCACGTAGGGGTTGCGGGTCAGGCCGCCGCGGCCGCTCCAGCCCGAACTGGAGTGGTTGGAGCGGTAGTTGGCCCATTCACTGAGATTGGTCTTGCCCAGGATCACCGCGCCCGCATCGCGCAGCCGGGTCACCAGGTAGGCGTCCTTGGCCGCGGGCGCACCGACCAGCGCCAGCGAGCCGGCGGTGGTCATCATCTTGTCGCCGGTATCGATGTTGTCCTTCAGCAGCACCGGGATGCCGGCCAGCGGACCCAGGGGCTTGCCGGCGCGGCGCTCAGCGTCGATGCGGCGCGCCTCGCGCAGGGCGTCGGGGTTGAGCTCGATCACGCTGTTGAGCCTGGGACCGGCGCGGTCGATGGCCGCGATGCGCGCCAGGTACAGCCGGGTCAGCTGTGTCGCGGTGAGCGTGCCGGCGCGCATGCGCGCTTCCAGCTGCGCGATGGACTGGTCGTAGAGCGGCTGTGCAGCGGTGCGACCGGCGGCCAGCACCGGGCCGGCGCTGACTACGCCGAGCAGCAGGGCCAGCAGCCAACGGGAGCGGGGCATGATGGGAATCTCCTGGCGACGGGAAAGCGCGAGGATGCCACCGTGCGCGCACGCGGGCATGTTTCAGCGCAGCGCGTGTACGGCGCGGGCTAGCGCGTGCCAGGGGGTCTCGTCCCAGAAGCGCCGCGCCTGGCCGGAGGGCGAGGGCAATACCCACAGCGCGGTTTCGCCCCAGCGCACCGACTGTGCGCCATAGGCTGCGCGCGCGCCCAGTGCAGCCTGCGCGGCGTTCTTGCTGGTGAAGGCCAGTACGCACGGCGCATGGCGCGCGATCTTGCGGCGCAATGCCGGTACGTCGAAGGCGTCCGCGGGCAGTTGGTCGTCGTTGCCGCTGTGGTGCTTGGCGAGGTCGGTCAGGCCCAGGCCAAATTCGGGCAGGCGCCGGAACGCGCTGGCCGGCAGCGGCTGCGGCAGCAGGCCCACCGCGTGCAACGTACGCCAAAAGTAATTGCCGGGGTTGGCGTAGTACGCACCGCGCGCGGCCGAGATGCGGCTCGGTGCCGTACCGCACAACACCAGGCGCAGCCCAGGCTCGAGCACGTCGGGCAAGACGGGTGGTCTGGCGTGTTTCGACATGCGCACAGGGTGCCACGCGAACTTCCAACGTGCACCGGCGTCAAAGTGGGTCGAGTCGTCACCCGTCGGGGAGTTCCATGCACGCATCCATCGCTCGTCTGCGCGCGACCTGCGCCGCGTTGTTGCTGGCCGCCGCGCCCGGGGCCTTGCTTGCCGCGCCGCTGCCGACACAGCTGATGCCGCAGTTGCACTGGCGTCTGCTGGGGCCGTTCCGCGGCGGCTGGGCCACCATGGGCGTGGGCGTCCCGACGCAGCCGGACGTCTATTACATCGGCACCGCCGGCGGCGGCGTGTGGCGCACGGAGAACGCCGGACGCACCTGGACGCCGCTGACCAACCACATCGGCGCGGCCTCGATCGGCGCCGTCGCCATCGCGCCGTCCGATCCCGAGGTGATCTACGCCGGTAGCGGCCAGGTGGCGCCGCGCTACGACATCGCCGCCGGCGATGGCATGTACCGCTCGACCGATGGCGGCATGCGCTGGACGCACGTCGGCCTGGCCGACACCCGCCACATCGGCGCGATCTGGATCGATCCGAAGAATCCCGACGAACTGGTGGTGGCCGCACTGGGCAAGGTGTTCGGTCCCAGTCATGCGCGCGGCCTGTACCGCAGCAGCGACGGCGGCAAGTCCTGGCAGCACGTGCTGTTCGTCAACGATGAAACCGGCGGCGTGGACCTGGCCGCCGACCCCGCGCATCCGGACACGCTGTACGCCGCGTTGTGGAGCATCCGCAACTATCCGTGGCTGAGCTACTTCAAGCCGATCGTGGGTCGCGGCAGCGCGATCTACGTGTCGCACGACGCCGGTAAGACCTGGCACAAACTGGGCGGGCAGGGCTGGCCCACGGCGCCGTTGGGGCGCATCGGTCTGGCAGTGACCGACACCGCGCAGGGCACGCGCATCTACGCCTCCATCGACGGCGGCAACGACGCTGCGGCGACCGGTTTGTGGCGTTCCGATGACGGTGGCGCTCACTGGCGGCGCGTCAACGCGCATACACAGGCGGCCAACTGGTACTTCAGCCGCCTCACCACGATGCCGGGCCAGCCCGACACCGTGTTCACCACCGGTCAGTCGGTGCGCGAATCCACCGACGGCGGCAGGATTTTCCATGTCGTCAAGGGCTCGCCGGGCGGCGACGACTACCACTTCGTATGGATCAACCCGCTGCATCCCGAGGACCGCATCGTGGCCTCCGACCAGGGTGCGGTGGTCAGCCTGGACGGCGGCAGAACCTGGTCGAGCTGGTACAACCAGCCCACCGCGCAGGTCTATCACCTGGCCGCCGACAACCGCTTCCCGTTCTGGATCTACGCCGGCCAGCAGGACAGCGGCACCATCGCCATCGCCAGTGCCAGCGACTACGGCGCCATCAGCTTCCGCGACTGGCATCCGGTGGGCGGCGACGAGCGCGACTACGACGTGCCCTATCCGCCGGACTCGAAGATCGTGTTCGGCACCGGGCTGGGCGGACGCGTCTCGCGCTGGGATGCGCGCACCGGACAGGTGCAGAATGTCTCGCCGTGGCCGGTGATGAGCTACGGTGCGCGTCCCGACACGGTGAAGTACCGCTACACCTGGATCACGCCGCTGGCCATCGGCCAGCAGGCGCCGTATCCCATCTACGTGGGCGCGCAGGTGCTGTTCCGCAGTACCGACCAGGGTGCGCACTGGCAGGTGATCAGCCCCGACCTCACCGGCGCGGTGCCCGGCACCGCCGGCTGCGACCATACCGGCACGCTGGTACACGCCAAGGACTGCGGCTACGGGGTGATCTACAGCATCGCGCTGGCGCCTTCGGATTCGCGCACCATCTGGACCGGCAGCGACGACGGTCAGGTGGAAGTGACGCACGATGGCGGCAAAAACTGGACCAACGTGACGCCGAAGGGCGTGCCACTGTGGGCGCGCATCGACAGCATCGATGTGTCTGCCAGCAATCCGGATGTCGCCTATCTCGCGGTGGACGATCACCGCGACGGCAACGACACGCCGTACGCTTTTCGCACCGAGAACGGCGGCAGGACGTGGCAGTCGATCACGCACGGCTTGCCGGTCGGGCACTACGTGACCGTGGTGCGTGCCGATCCGATCAAGCCCGGTCTGCTCTACGCCGGCACCGATACCGGCGTGTACGTGAGCTTCGACAACGGCGACGACTGGCAGCCGCTGCAGTACAACCTGCCCACCGCTTGGGTACGCGACCTGTTGGTGCACGGCAATGATCTGGTGGTCGGCACGCAGGGGCGCGCCATCTGGGTGCTGGACGACGTCATGCCGCTGCGCGAGGTGACGGCGGCGATCGAACAACAGCCCACGCACCTGTTTGCGCCGGCGACTGCGGTGCGTCTGCACGCAAACAACAACAAGGACACCCCGCTGCCGCCGGAAACACCCATCGGCCACAACCCGCCCGACGGCGCGGTGGTCGACTACTGGCTGGGAGCGCACACGCAGGGGCCGGTGACGCTGCGCATTCTCGATGCGCAGGGCCATGTGCTGCGCAGCTTCGGCAGCGACGCCAAGCCCATCGCTTTGCCCGCCGACCGCTACTTCGCCGCCAGCTGGGTCAAGCCGGTGCCGCCGCCCGCCGCCACGCCCGGCATGCACCGTTTCGTGTGGAACCTGCACCTGCCGCGCCCGCAGGCCATCCGCTACAGCTACAGCATCGCCGCCGTGTGGGGCCGCAACACGCCGCTGGAGCCGCGCGGCGCGCGCGTGCTGCCGGGTACCTACACCGTCGAGCTCAGCGCCGATGGCAGGACGTTGCGGCAACCCTTGACCGTCACCGAAGACCCGCGTGTGCGCGCGACGCCCGCCCAGTTGAGCGCGCTGTTCGACTTCCAGCAGCAGTTGGCCGCGGCCATGCATCAGTCCTATGCGAATGCCGGCCAAGTGCAGGCGGTGCTGCGCCAGCTCGATGCGCTGGCGCCGCAGCTGGCCGCGCACGCACAAGCAGCGCAGGACGTCCGAGTGCTGCGCGCGGCGCTGCTGCCGCGGTCGGGGGCATCGCTGGAGAAGAAGTTCGAGAAAGCCAACGCCGAATTGGCCGCACTAGCCACTGATGCCGGCAGCGCCGACCGCGCACCGACCGCCGCGCAGCGGGCCGTGTACGCGCAGAACGTGCAGGCCATCGGCACTGCCGCAGCCGGCTGGACGCAGGCCCGGCAGGGTCCATTGGCCGCGGTGAACGCCGCGCTGCGTGCCGCGCATCTGCGGCCGATCAGCGTGCCTGCTGCCGACGAGGTGCGCGTCGAGCCGGGCCCGGCGGGAGCGGATTTGCCGTGAGCGCAGCCGCCGACCGCCTCGACCGCTGTGCCGCAGACTTCCTGCGGCGCAGCGGTCGGGATTCGGTCCGGGGCTAGCCGACGGGGAACAACTTCGGTGCAATCCACGCCGTGACCACGCCGATCAGTGTCGTCAGCGGCAGGCCCAGCAGCACGAAATCGTGCAAGCGGTAGTTGCCGGCGCGCAGCACCAGCAGGCTGCCGTGGTGGCCGATGGGGGTGATGAAGGCGGTCACCGCGCCGGTGGTCACGGTGACGGCGGCGGCGGTGGGACTGAGCTGCATGGCATCGGCCAGGGCGATGGCCACCGGCACCAGCAGCGCCGTGGTGGCGGTGTCGGACAGCGGCTGCGTCACCAGCGCGGCGGTTGCGAACAGCAGCAGCAGCGCCACGAACGGCGACTGGCCGTGCAGCAGTAGTTGCAGACCGTGCGCCAGCCAGTCCGCGCTGCCGCTGGCTTGCATGGCCAGACCCAGCGGGATGGCGGCGGCGATCATCAGGAACGGGCGCAGGTCGATGGCGCGGTAACCCTGTTCGGCGGGCACGCAGCCGCTGAGCATCATGGCGACGGCGCCGCCCATGAAGGCCAACACCGGCTCGATGAGGCCGCTGGCGGCGGCCAGCACGCTGCCGGCCAGGATCAGCAGCGCGTGGCGCGCCTTGTGGCGCAGCCGCAGATCGGCACGGAACGGACTGAGGGTGAGAAAACCGCGGAACTGGGCGAGGCTGCGGAAGCGCTCGGGCGCGCCCCACAGCACCAGCACATCGCCTGCTTCCAGTGGTGCTTGCGCCATCTCGCCGCCCAGCCAACCGTCACGGCGCCACAGGCCTACCGGCACCACGCCGAAACGGCCCGGCAGATCGGCTTCGCCCAGACGTCGACCGAGCAGCGCGCTCTGCGGTGCCAGCATGGCCTGGAACAGTCGCGCCTGGCCTTGCGCCTGCTCGCTCAGTCCGCGCGGTAGTGCCTCGCCGGCCTGCACGACGGCGTGCAGCACCAGATCCGGCTGTGCGACGAGACCGGCCAGTTCCTCGGGACTGGCCTGCACCAACAGCACGTCGCCGTCCAGCAGTGGCAGCGGTGCAAAGGGGCGCGGCAGCGACACTCCAGCACGCAGCCAGTCCAGCACCTGCATGTGCGAGCCGTACTGGGCCATGAACTCGTCCATGGTGCGGCCGGCCCAGCGTGAGCCTTTGGGCACGGCGATCTCGGTGTAATAACGGCCGAGTCCGCCCAGCGCGGCGTCGCTTTCGGCGTCGCCGCGGCGCGGCAGCAGCCAACGCAGCAGCAGCATGGACACAGTACCCGACGCCACCAGCACCAGACCCAGCGGCGCAATGGAAAAAACACCGAGTGTCGGTAGGCCGGAGCGCTGCAGCAGGCTGGCCGTGAGCAGAAACGCCGGTGCGCCCAGCACGGTCAGCGTGGTGCCCAGCGAGGCCGCGTAGGCCATCGGCAGCAGCAGGCGCGAGGCGGCCAGATGTTTCTCGCGCGCCAGGTTCAGCAGCGCCGGCAACATCATCGCCACCACCATCAGTTGGTGGGTGAATGCCGCCACCAGCGCCACCGCCGGCATCACCACCAGCAGCGTGCGCCACTCGCTGTGGCCCGCCAGCAGGCCGATCCTGTGGCCGATGCCATCGGCCACTCCGGTGGCGGCAAGCCCGGCCGAGATCACGAACACGCTGGCGGTGATCAGCGCCGCCTCGCTGGAGAATCCCGACAGCGCCGCGTGCGCCGGAATCAGCCCGCTGAGCGCCAGCGCCAGGATGACCAGCAGCGCCGCCAGGTCGGTGCGCACGCGCGTGCTGAACAGCAGCATCAGCGCGCCGGCGAGGATCAGCAGATACAGCGCGATCGGCGCGGTCATCGGTGCACTCCGGAAGCCCGCCGCCACTATGCGAACAGCCCGTGACATTGGCAATCCCGACCGTGCCGGTGCCCGTTGCGGCGGGTTGTGTCTTGTCGCGTGCGCCGGAACCTTGACTACAATCGCGCGCTCAAGACCGTGGATCGCGACGATGGACCAAGTCCTGTTTCAACTGCCCATGCTCAACTGGGTGGTTACACCCTGGAAGCTGATCGGCTACGGCGGCACACTGCTGTTCGCCGGCCGCTGGTTCGTGCAGATGTATGCCACGCGCCGCGCGCGCCGGGTGCACATGCCGGTGGCGTTCTGGTGGATGTCGATCGTCGGCAGCCTGATGACGCTGAGCTATTTCGTGTTCGGCAAGAACGATTCGGTGGGCATCCTTTCCAACATGTTTCCGGCGCTGGTGGCGAGTTACAACTTGCTGGTCGAATACCGGCACCGCCAAACGCATAGTGATGCGCCGACGCGCGACTGACCAGCGCAAATGACAAGGCCGCGGCGCGGACGCTGCGGCCTTGTGCATGGCGACTTGCGGCATCAGCCCTTGGGTGGTGGCGGTGGCGGTGGCGGTGGCGGTGGCGGATCGCCATCGCCATCGGGCATCACCACCACCGGGCCGGGCGCATACCAGAACGGGTCGTAACCCCAGCCGCCGCCCCAGGGTCCCCACCAGCCGGGACCCCAGAACGGGTCGTTCCAGCCGCCGTAGTAGCCGCGACGATAGACCACGGGCACGGGCCACAGGTGCACGGCGTTGGCTACGACGCGCGGATAGGGATATTCGAAATCGCCGACTTTGCGCGTGACCACGCCTTGCAGCACGCCGACGACAGTGATCTCGCGCCCCTTGGCGTAGACCTCGGGATCGTAGAAGCCCCGCTTGCAGGCCACGAAGCGACCCGTGGAATCGCGCGACATCTCCGGTCGCGCATCACCGCTGGCCAGCGGCTTGCCTAGCACGTAAAAGCAGGTGTCCTGGTGACCAGGCTCGGTTTGGATGATCTGGCCACCCCAGCGCACCGAGGTGCCGGAAACGTTGCCGTTACTGGCCTGTTGCGGGGTGATTTCCGCGTAGCTGCCGGTCAGATCCTTAGGCACCGTGGCGCAGGATGCCAGCAGCACGGTGCCCAGTGCCATGGCGAGAGGTTTCAGAACGCGGGTATTCATGATGGCCTCGCTAATGCGGATTCGCCCTCCGGCAACGCTCATTCGACCACAACTCACGGCCGGAATTCCCGCGCGCGCCGGGCCCAGTTACGCGCGGCTAAGGCAGATGCAGACGGTGTGCACGCGTAACGCAACCGGGCAAATTCGGTTGACAGCCGGCGTAGTTGTCCGGCTCCGTCTGCGGGCAATGCGGCGGCCACGCGCGTCAGAAACGCAACCGGCGCCTCGCCCGCGCCACGCCGATGCCCGGCACGGGCTAGGCGGCGCTCCAGCCGCGCGAAAGCGCGGCCCAGGACATCGTCGGTCGCCGCAGCCGGTTCGCGCAACGCCAATGCCAGACCGACGGCCATGACCACGCCCAGCACGCCGCCGAGCGCCAGCGCCACCGATTGCCAGCGTTCGGGGTCGACGCCAAAACGCGCCAGCAAGCCACGCTGGCGCAGCGCGTTGAAGCCCACCACTGCCTGGTCCCAGAGCCGGTTGATCACGTCGATGCGGTCGCGCAAACCCAGCCACCAGCCCGACAGATACCAGGGTGCGCCGGAACCCTGCGCGGCGGCGGTGGCGCCCAGGCTGATGCGGTCCGGGCGCACGGCGGCGGTCGGGTCCACGCGCGTCCAACCGTGCCCTTGCAACCATACTTCGGCCCAGGCATGCGCGTCGGATTGGCGTACCAGCAGATAGCCCGCCACGCGGTTGGCGTAGCCGCCCTGATAGCCGGCGACTACGCGTGCCGGGATGCCGGCCGCGCGCATCAAGAACACGAAGGCCGAGGCGTAGTGCTCGCAGAATCCAGCGCGCGTGTCGAACAGAAAATCGTCTACCTGCTGACGGCCCAGCGGTGGCGGCAGCAATGTGTAGCGGAAGCCGTCGTCGTGAAACATCCGCAGCGCGGCGTCCACGATGGCCGCTGCGTCCGCGCCGTAACGTTGCCGCCAGCGCGCGGCCAGTGCCCGCGCGCGCGGATCGGCATTCATGGGTAGTTGCAGGCCCAGCCTGCGTTCGGCGGCATCCAGCCGCGGCGCGAGCACGTAGCGCATGCTCGAAGTGACGCTGTAGCGCAAGCCATGGTCGACGGGCTGCGCGGCCAGCAGCGTGCGCGCGGCGCTGAAGCGCGTGCCCGCGGGCGGCTGCAGCGGCATATCCAGCGCCGGCAGCAGGGTTTGCCGGGTGGTCTCGAGGTTGATCGTGTAGTGCAGCGGCGCGCCCTGTGCGGCGATGGGTTCCAGCGGCAATGGCGCGTCGCCAGGCGTCCAGGCATGGCCATCGAAATGCCACAGCACGACGGCACGGAAATAGCGTTGCGCACGCGGCGGAATCGCGCCATCGAAGCCGACGCGAAAGGCCGGGTTGTCGTCGATCAGCAACTGTCCGATCGCGCCCGGCGACATGCGCGCGCTGATGCCGGTGCGTGCCTGCGCCAGCCCGGGCGCGCCCCACAGCGGTGTGGCCAGGCGCGGAATCAGCACGAACGCCAGCAGCGCTACCGGCACAGCCAGCGCCAGGCGCAGCGCGTCCTCGCGCAGCAGCATGCGCGTCGCGCCAGCGCCGGGCTGCAGCGCCGTCAGCGCGGCCAGCAATGGCCACAGCGCCGCGCACACCAGCAGCGTCATCAGCAGCGATTGACCGAACAGCAGCGCGCTCATCAGCGTGAACGCGGCCACGGCCACGCCGATATGCACGTCGCGCCGGGTCTCGGTTTCGGTGAGCTTCAACGCCAGCAGGCCCACCGCCAGCGCAGCGCCGGGCAGGCGCCCGAACAACGTGCCGTAAGTGGCGATCACGCCGAGCGGCAGCGCCAGTATCAGCGCGTAGCGCAACAGCGCCGGAAAGCGCCGGCCGCGGCTGAAACCCAGCCAGCGCCAGGCGATCAGCAGCAACAGCGGCGGTGGCAGCCATAGCGGCAGGTGCGGCAGGTGTAGCGCCAGCGCCGCGGCCACGCCGAGGCTCAGCAGCGTGAAGCTGCGCAGGTCCGGGCGCGGCTGTGCGGCGGCGCTCATGGCAGCAGCGCCAGAGCGGCCATGCAGGCGTGGTAATGCGCGTCGCCCCGGTCCGGTCCCAGCGTCTGCTGCGGCAGTTCAAGCTGCCAGCGCGCGCCGCTGCGCCAGGCCGCATGCACCCAGCGCGCCAAGCGCATGATGCGCTGTTCCTGCGGCAGGCCGCGCGCGTCATGCCAGCGCAGCCGCCACGTCGATTGCGCGGGAGGCGGTTCGTGCAGGCGCAGCAGCAGTTGATCGTTGCGCGCGCTGGCCTTCCATGCGATCCGCCGCGGCGGATCGCCGGGCTGGTAGTCGCGCAGTCCGGCGTAATCCTGATCCTGCTCGTGGCTGGGCGCGTGCTGCGAGTCCGTGCCGCTGCTTTCGGGAGGCGCCGGCCCGCCCGCTTCGCGCGCCGGGTATACCAGCACGCGCGCATCCGGATACAGCCAGCTCCACGCGCGAAACAGGCCGAACGGCCAGGTGCTCTCGAGCTTCAGCGCCGGCAGCGCCTGCCAGCCGCGGCGTTCGGCGTGCAGCGTCATGCCAACCGCGGTCGGTGCGCCGATCGGCAGACTGAACGCAGCAAGGGTCGGTCCGAGGCGCAGGCATACGGCAGTACGCGCACGGCGCGATGCCGAGAAGTGCAGAGCCACCTGCAGCGCACTGCCGGCTTCGGCATGCTCGGCACGCACGGCTTCCAGCCGCAGGCCGTGCAAGGCGCGGAACGCGCCATACATGCTCTGCGCGCAGGTCGCGCCGAGCAGGCAGGTCAACAGCAGCGCGGCGTTGTTGTTGTAATTCAGCGCGCCCAGCAGCATCACCAGCAACATCGCGCCGAAACCGATGCCGAAGCCGGTGGGCAGCACGTAGATGCGTCGCTGGCCGAGATGGATCGGCAACGACTCCACGCGGCGCGCGCGCAACAGGCCAGGGTGGCGCCGCAGCAGCCTGGCGCGTCCGGTTTCGGTGAGGCCGCGCAGTCGCCGCGCCAGGCTCATGCGCGCACGCTGACCTCGGCCAGCAGCGCGGCGGCGAGGGACTCGCGGCTGCTGTTGCGCAGCGGCTGCAGCCGGTGCGCGGCCACGGCGGCGAACACCGCTTGCACGTCTTCGGGCATCACGTGGTCGCGCCCGGCCAGCAACGCCCAGGCGCGCGCCGCGGCCAGCACCGCCAGTCCGGCGCGGGGTGACAGGCCGACGCGAATCTCGGCATGGTCGCGCGTGGCGGCCAGCAGCGCCTGCAGATAATCGAGCACCGCCGCGCTGGTATTGACCGCGCGCGCCTGCTGGCGTAGCGCCAGCAGGTCGCTGGCCGCCAGCCGCGCGGGCAGTTCGCGCAGCAGCGCGCGGCGGTCCTCGCCGGCCAGCAACGCGCGTTCGGCGGCGGCATCCGGATAGCCCAGGCTGAGCCGCATCAGGAATCGGTCCAACTGCGAATCGGGCAGCGGATGGGTGCCGGCCAGGTCCAGCGGGTTCTGCGTGGCGATCACCGTGAACACGGCCGGCAGCGCGCGCGTCTCACCCTCGACGCTGACCTGACTTTCCGCCATGGCTTCCAGCAACGCGCTCTGCACCTTGGGCGTGCCGCGGTTGATCTCGTCGGCAAGCAGCAGTTCGGTGAACAGTGGGCCGGGATGAAACCGGAACTGGCCGTGCTCGCGCTCGTAGATGCCGACGCCGATGATGTCGGTGGGCGTCAGGTCGCTGGTGAACTGCACGCGCTGGTAAGCCAGCCCACAGGTGTGCGCCAGCGCGTGGGCCAGTGTGGTCTTGCCGACGCCGGGAATGTCCTCCAGCAGCAGGTGGCCGCCCGCCAGCAGACAGGCGAAGGCCAGCCGCACCGCATGGGTCTTGCCCAGCACCAGCGCGTTGACCTGCGCCAAAGCCTTGGGCAGTCGCGCCAGTGACGCGTTTCCGGGTGTTGCGATGGCGTCGGGCATGGCGTGCGGCGCGCAGTCGGGAAGGCGCCGAGTCTAGCCAAGCGTGCGTCCCGCCGGCGTGTGCTTTTCGTGACGGAACCTGCGGTGGCGATCCGCAGCGCGCCGAATGACCGGCGCGCGCGGCGCGTGCCCTCAGGGCAGTTGCAATCCCGCCGCGCGCAGCGCCGCGGCAACCGCGATCAGCGGCAGGCCGATCAGCGCGGTCGGATCCTCGCTTTCGATGCGCTCGAACAGGGTGATGCCCAGCCCTTCGCATTTGAAGCTGCCGGCGCAGTCGTAGGGGCGCTCGCGCAGCAGGTAGCGCTCGATCTCGGCATCGCTCAGCGCGCGGAAGTGTACGCGCGTCGCATCGATGCCTTGCCAGCGTTGGCGGCTGGCCGCGTCGATCAGGCACCAGGCGGTGTGGAACTCGAGCACGCGTCCGCTGACGGCGCGCAGCTGCCGGCGTGCACTGGCATGGTCGCCGGGTTTTCCGATCGCCGCGCAATCCAGCGCGGCCAGTTGGTCGGAACCCAGAACCAGCGCGTCGGCATGGCGCGCGGCGACGCTGGCGGCCTTGGTCGCGGCCAGGCGGGCGGCTTGCGCAGGAATGCTTTCAGCGGGCAGTGCGCGCTCGTCGCAGTCCGGCGCCTGCTGCGTGAAGGCAGCGGCGATCCGGCGCAGCAGAGCGGCGCGGTATGCGGAAGTCGAGGCGAGGATCAGCGGCACGGACATTTCATCAATGGCCGATGGCGGACTGGCTGGCCCGATGCAGGGCGGACTGCGCTTCGCGCAGCGAGTCGGTTTCATTCTGCAAGGTGTCGACGCTGGTGCGCCACGCCGCGCGCGTGGCGCGCAGTTCGGCCAGCGGCGCCTGCGCCGAGCGGTCGCGCAGCCACAGCCGATGCGCCAGATGCTCGCGCATGGCCGCGGCCAGCGCGGGTGCGTCGCGGCGCACATCGGACTGGTCGGTGAGCAGATCGATCTCCGCATGGGCCGCGTCCAGTTGCGCGCGTAGGCCGCGCAGCACCGTTTCCTGCCGGTCCGCGAGCACGTGCAATTCGCGCAGCAGTGCCGCGCGTTGGCGCAGACGCAGCAGCCCCACGGCCAGCGTGGCCGCCATCAGCAGCGCCAGTGCGGCGAGCAGCGTCAGGATCGAATGAGTAGACACGCGCGGTTCCTCGGCGAGCCGGAAGTCTGACGCAGCCCTGCCGACGGGTAAACCGGTGCGCTGTATCGCGCGCCGACGTACGGTTGAGACGCGCCCGCGCGCTGGTCGATAATGTCCGGCTGTGCGGGCGCCGGTCGTGCCCGGAGTGCATCGGTAATGAGCAAAACCATTGCGGTGATTCGCGGTGACGGTATCGGCCCCGAGATCATGCGGGCCACCCTGCGCGTGCTGGACAGCCTACGCTGCGGACTCGAGTACCGCCATGTCGAAGCGGGCATGGCGGCGCTCGAACGGCACGGCGAACTGCTGCCGCAGCAAACCGTGGATGCCATCAGCAGTTGCGGCGTGGCGCTGAAAGGTCCGCTGACCACGCCGATCGGCGGCGGCTTCAGCTCGCTCAATGTCGAACTGCGCCGGCGTTTCGATCTCTACGCCAACGTGCGCCCGGCGATCAGCTTCCCCAACACCAAGGCGCGCTTCAAGGATATCGACATCCTCACCGTTCGCGAGAACACCGAGGGTGCCTATCTCAGTGAAGGGCAGACGGTGTCGCCGGACGGCGAAACCGCGCAGTCGATCATCCGCATCACCCGCTGCGGCTCCGAGCGCATCGTGCGCTACGCCTTCGAACTGGCGCGGCGCAAGGGCCGCAAGAAGGTCACGGTGGTGCACAAGGCCAACATCATGAAGACCACCTCGGGGCTGTTCCTCAACGTGGCGCGCGAGGTGGCCCGCGAATTTCCCGAGATCGAATGCAACGAGATGATCGTGGACAACACCTGCATGCAGTTGGTGATGCGGCCGGAACAGTTCGACGTGATCGTCACCACCAACCTGTTCGGGGACATCCTCTCCGACCTCTGTGCCGGGCTGGTCGGCGGCCTGGGCCTGGCGCCGGGCGCCAACATCGGCTCGAGCGCCGCCATTTTCGAGGCAGTACACGGCTCGGCGCCGGATATCGCCGGCAGAGGCATCGCCAATCCCTGCGCGTTGCTGCTGGCGGCGGCGGACATGCTGGATCACCTGGATATGGTCGAGATGGGCACGCGCCTGCGCGCGGCCATCCGCGCCACGCTGGCCGCCGCCGACAAGCGCGTGACGCCGGATCTGGGCGGCGGCGGCGGCACCGAAAGCTTCGCCGATGCCCTGATCGAGCGCCTGCAGGCGCGCGCGGCGGCCTGAGGCATCCGGCGCACGGCACGATGGTCACGCGCCGATGGTTTCGGATGAACCGCGTGCCGGCCGGGTCCGGCCCATTGCCAAAGCACGCACCCGATGTGATTTGAAGCGGTCGGCTGTGGCCCATTGCAAGCGCGATGGGCACGAAGCTGTGCGCAAGGACTAGAGCGCTTCCAGCAGCATGGCGAAACCCATGCCGGTGCCGATGCACATGGTGACCATGCCGTGCTTCCTGCCGGTGCGGCGCAGGCCATGCACCACGGTGGCGGTGAGTTTGGCGCCGGTGGCGCCCAGCGGGTGCCCCAGCGCGATGGCGCCGCCCAGCGGATTGACCTTGGCCGGATCCAGGCCGAGGTCGCGGATCACCGCCAGCGACTGCGCCGCGAAGGCCTCGTTGAGTTCGATCCAGTCGAGATCGCCGGCCTTGAGGCCGGCCTGGCGCAGCGCGCGCGGCACAGCTTCCTTGGGACCGATGCCCATGATCTCCGGCGGCACGCCGGCCACCGCACTGGTGACGTAGCGCGCCAGCGGCTTCAGGCCATAGTCCTGGAGGGCCCTCTCGCTGGCCAGCAGCACCGCGCCGGCGCCGTCGGACATCTGCGAACTGTTGCCGGCGGTGACGCTGCCGCCCAGGCGGAACACCGCGCGCAACTTGCCCAGCGCCTCGATGCTGGTTTCACGACGCGGCCCCTCGTCGGTATCAATCAGGCGCGTATCGGACTGGATATCGCCGGTGGCGAGATCCGGGTAGTGATCGTCCAGCGCGTAGGGTGCAATCTCGTCCTTGAAGTGTCCGGCGGCGATGGCGGCCAGCGCGCGCTGGTGGCTTTGCAGGGCGAAAGCGTCCTGGTCGGCGCGGCTGACCTTCCAGCGCTCGGCGACGTTCTCGGCGGTGATGCCCATGCCGTAGGCGATGGCGACGTTCGCGTCCTCGAACACGACGGGATTGATGGCCGGCTTGAAGCCCATCATCGGCACCATGCTCATGCTTTCGGTGCCGCCGGCCAGCATCAGGTCGGCCTCGCCGACACGGATGCGGTCGGCGGCGATCGCCACCGCCTGCGAGCCGGACGAGCAGAAGCGGTTGATGGTCATGCCCGGGATGCCCTCCGGCAGGCCGGCCAGCAGCAGGCCGATGCGCGCCACGTTCATGCCCTGCTCGGCCTCGGGCATGGCGCAGCCGATCACCACATCGCCGATGCGGTTCACGTCGACGCCGGGCGCCTTGGCCAGCGCCGCGCGCAGCACGTGCGCGAGCAGGTCATCGGGACGGGTGTTGCGAAACACGCCGCGCGGCGCCTTGCCCACCGGTGTGCGCACGGCGGCAACGATGTAGGCGTCCTGGATTTGCTTGCTCATGGTTGATCTCCAAAGCGTTCATCCGCGAAAGACGCGAAGTCCGCAAAAGTTGTAGCGGGAAGTTGCATGTGCGCGCGCGATTCGTGGAATGGGGCAGTTTGTTCTGATGGTTTCGCATCGGTTTCCGCATTGCGCGCCAGAGGTGTGATGCAGCTATTCGACCTGTGACTTTCGCGCCTTTTGCGCGTTTTGCGGACAGCTGCGCTCAATTCCTCAGCGGCTTGCCGGTGGCCAGCGTGTGCTGGATGCGTGCCTGCGTCTTCTCCATCTGCGCCAGCGCCACGAAGTGCTTGCGCTCCAGACGCAGCAGCCAGTCTTCGTCCACCTGCGAGCCACGCTCGATGGCGCCGCCGCACAGCGTGTCGGCGATGCGGCCGGCGATCTCGTTGTCGTGTTCGGAAATGAACTTCCCGGCCAGCATGTTGACCAGCATCATCTTCAGACTGGCGGTGCCGACATCGCCGGACACTGTCACCTCGCGCGCCGGCAGCGGCGGATGCCAGCTGGCCTCGGCCAGTGCATCGGCGGTGCGCAGCGCCACATGCAGCAGTTCGAATGCGTTGAACACCACCACGTCGGAATCGCGCAGCAGGCCCATCTGCCGGGCCTCCAGCGCCGAGCCGGACACCTTGGCCATGGCCACCGTCTCGAAGATGCGCTTGATCGACTCGAACGGGTCGCCACCGGCCGCCTGCTGCGCGGCGCGCACGGCGATTTCCTTGAGGCCACCACCGGCCGGCAGCAGGCCCACGCCGGCTTCGACCAGACCGATGTAGCTCTCCAGCGCGGCGACGGTGCGCGCGCTGTGCATCTGGAACTCGCAGCCGCCGCCCAGTGCCAGCCCGCGCACCGCCGCGACCACCGGCAGCAGCGCGTATTTGATGCGCATGCTGGTGGCCTGGAAGTTGGCGATCATGGCCTCGAACTGATCGACCTTGCCGGCCTGCAGCAGGCCCAGGGCGCCCTTGAGATCGGCGCCGGCGGAGAAGGGCTCGCCGGTCTGCCACAGCACCAGCGCTTTGAGGTCGCGCTCGGCGCGGCCGATCGCTTCCTGCACGCCCTCGAGCACGGCATCGTTGACGGTGTGCATCTTGGTCTTGAACGAGACGATGCCGAGGTCACCGCCCAGCGTCCATAACCGCACGCCGGGGTTTTCCCACAGCGTGGTGCCCTGGTCGAAACGTTCGCCCAACAGCGCATCGGGGTAGATCTGGCGCGCGTAGACCGGATGCGTCGAGCGTGGCAGCCGCTTGCCGGACTTGGGCGCGAACGAGCCCTCCGTCGCGTGCACGCCGCTGCGGCCATCGGTGACCCAGGCCGGCAGCGGCGCCGGGCTCATAGCCTTGCCGGCAGCGATATCCTCATTGATCCAGCCGGCGATCTGCTGCCAGCCGGCGGCCTGCCAGGTCTCGAACGGTCCCAGCTTCCAGCCGTAGCCCCAGCGGATGGCGAAGTCGACATCGCGCGCGGTCTCGGCGATGTCGGCCAGGTGATGGGCGGTGTAATGGAACAGGTCGCGAAATACCGCCCACAGAAACTGCGCCTGCTTGTCTTGGCTGGCACGCAGCTTGGTGAATTTTTCGGCCGGATCCTTGATGGCGAGGATCGCGGCGAGCTCGTCCGAGGGTTTTTGCTGTGCGGGGCGGTAGTCCTTTCTGGCCAAATCCAGAACCACGATGTCCTTGCCGGCCTTGCGATAAAAACCCGCGCCGGTTTTCTGCCCCAACGCGCCCTGCGCGATCAGCGCATCCAGCCACGCGGGCGATTTGAAATAACCGTGCCATGGATCCTCGGGCAGGGTATCGGCCATGGTCTTGATGACGTGCGCCATGGTGTCCAGGCCCACCACGTCGGCGGTGCGGTAGGTAGCGCTCTTGGGGCGGCCGATGGCGGGGCCGGTCAGCGCGTCGACGACATCGAAGCCCAGGCCGAACTGCTGCGTGTGGTGCATGGTGGCCAGGATCGAGAACACGCCAATGCGGTTGCCGATGAAGTTCGGCGTGTCCTTGGCGCGCACCACACCCTTGCCCAGCGCGGTCACCAGGAAGCCCTCCAGGGCGTCCAGCACGGCCGGATCGGTGGCCGGCTGCGGAATCAGCTCGACCAGGTGCATGTAGCGCGGCGGGTTGAAAAAATGCACGCCGCAGTAGCGCGTGCGCAGGCTCGCCGGCAGCGCCTCGGCCAGCGTGGCGATCGACAGACCCGAGGTGTTGCTGGCGACGATGGCGTGCGCGGGCAGGGCGGGCGCGACCTTGTGGTAGAGATCGAGCTTCCAGTCCATGCGCTCGGCGATGGCCTCGATGACCAGATCGCAATCGGCCAGCAGCGCCAGATGCTCGTCGTAGTCGGCGGGCAGGATGCCTGCGGCACGCGATTTCTCGGCCAGCGGCGCCGGCGAGAGCTTGCTCAGGTGCTGCACGGCCTTGACGGCGATGCCGTTCTTCGGTCCGTCCTTGGCGGCCAGATCGAACAGCAGCACCTCGATGTTGGCGTTGGCGAGGTGCGCGGCGATCTGCGCGCCCATCACGCCGGCGCCCAGCACCGCGGCCTTGCGGATGCGGAGGGGAGTGGGGTTCATGGGAGACTCCTTGGACTTTTGTTGCGTAGAGAGCCGCGCGGACCGCATGGCGGGACACGGGCGCGCGCGGTTTCAGGGCGCGCGCAGGCCGGCAGCGGCAAAGCCCACCAGATGCTCGACGGTGTACTCGCGGTGCGCAGTCTCGCTGGTGCCGGCGCGGCGCTTGATCAGGCCGAAATCGGCCATGGTGTAGGTGAGCGCGCCGGCCACGATGTCCAGCCGCCAGTACAGCTCTTCCTTGACCAGGTGCGGCAGCATGCGGTGGAACACCACAGCGAACTCGCGCAGCACGTGGCCATAGTTGTCGGACAAAAAGCGGCGTAGACGCTCGTCGTGTTCGGCGTAGGCGCGCGCCAGCATGCGCATGAAGGCGGCACCGCCGTGGCGGTCCAGCGCCAGCTCGAGGGCCGGGCGGATGAAGGCTTCCAGCGCGTCTTCCAGCGTCGCCCCGGGCTTGGATTCGACCTTGGCCAGGGCGGCGTGGCGGCGCGCATTGAGCGCGTCCAGACGGCGCCGAAACACGGCCTCGATCAGGTTGTCCTTGGATCCGAAGTGGTAGTTGACCGCGGCCAGGTTGACGTTGGCCGCCGCGGTGACCTGACGTAGCGACGCGCCGGCAAAGCCGTGCTGCGCGAACAACGCCTCCGCAGCGCCGAGGAGACGCTGCTTGGTGGAAAACTGCGATGCGCTCACGCGAATCCCCGTATCAAACAAACGTTTGAAGGATAGGCGCGCCTGCACAGCCGGGTCAACCCGAGCGCAGGGTGCGTTCAGCACACGGTGGGCGCCCCCGTGGCCACCAGGCGGGACTTGCCCACAAGCTCGAAAACGTCAACAATTTGTGACTTAAGCCCCTAACCTGTGGCCAAAAAGTTCCTAATGTCGGCACCGATAAGTCAGTGTCGTGCCCCACCGATTTCAACCGAGGTCATTCATGGCGCTGCAGCGCACCCTGTCCATCATCAAGCCCGACGCCGTCGCCAAGAATGCGACCGGCGCGATTCTGCAGCGCTTCGAGCAGGCCGGGCTGCGTCTGATCGCGGCGCGCATGAAGCGGCTCTCGCGCGCCGAGGCCGAAGGTTTCTACGCAGTGCACCGCGAACGGCCGTTCTTCAAGGCGCTGGTCGAGTTCATGATTTCCGGTCCGGTGATGATCCAGGTGTTGGAAGGCGACGGCGCGGTGCTCAGAAACCGCGAATTGATGGGCGCCACCGATCCCAAGAAGGCCGCGCCCGGCACCATTCGCGCCGATTTCGCCGACAGCATCGACGCCAACGCCGTGCACGGCTCGGACAGCGTCGAGAACGCCGCGATCGAAATCGCCTACTTCTTCGCCGGCACGGATCTCTGCCCGCGCCCATGAGCCAGCGATGAGCGAAGCGCGCGTCAATCTGCTGGGCCTGGACCGTGCGGGCATGCGTGCGTTTTTCTCGCGGCTCGGCGAAAAGCCCTTTCACGCCGAGCAGGTGATGAAGTGGATCTACCACCACCGCATCACCGACTTCGGGCAGATGACCGATCTCGGCCGTGGTCTGCGCGAGAAGCTGATGTCCGCGGCCGAAGTGGCGCCGCCGACAACGCTGCTCGACCGCCAGAGCATGGACGGCACGCGCAAGTGGCTGCTGGGCACCGACAG
>JAJYQO010000020.1:0-34824 GCA_021794575.1 Pseudomonadota bacterium
ATCAGCGCACGCGAACAAGGGTGCTGCCGCCGCACATCGCACTGCCGCGATGGCCGACCACGCACCTTGTTGCGGTCACGACGGTCACGACGGTCACGCGGCAGGCAGTTGTCACGGTTGCGGTTGCATCAATGCCTGCGCTGCCGTGGTACTGCCGCCGGTCGTGGCGGCTTCGTGCGCGCCGTCGGCGGACCGTGAGTCCGTGCCGCCGGGATGTTCGCGCCTGGCCGCCATGATCACCGCGCCGCCATTGCGCCCGCCGGCCGCCTGAACGCGTCCACTGCGCCGCGATCGCGCGGCGCCCATCGTGTCCGTATTGCCGCGCGCCTCGCGGCCGGTCCCGCGTTCAGGAGTCATCATGTCACGTCTTGTCGTTCCACTCGGCCATGCACCGTTGCCCGATCCTGGCCGTCGCCGCTTCGTCCAGGGCCTGGTCTGGGGTGGCGCCGCGCTTGGTGTCGGCCTGCTGCCGCGCTTCGCGCTCGCCGCGCCGGCAGCCGGCGCCTATCCCGCAGTGCTCAGCGGCACCGAGTTCCATCTGCGCATCGGTGACACCCCGGTCAACTTCACCGGTCGCCCGCGCGTGGCCACTGCGGTCAATGGCCAGGTGCCGGCGCCGATCCTGCGCTGGCGTGAGGGCGACACTGTCACTCTGCACGTGCACAACGCCATGCCGGTGTCGAGTTCCATCCACTGGCACGGCATCCTGCTGCCGTTCCAGATGGACGGCGTACCCGGGCTGAGCTTTCCCGGCATCGCGCCGGGCGAGACTTTCACTTACCGTTTTCAGGTGCGCCAGACCGGTACCTACTGGTACCACTCGCACACCGGCTTTCAGGAGCAGACCGGGCTGTATGGTCCGATCGTCATCGAGGCGCGCGACGGTCCGCGCATCCACGCCGATCGCGACTACGTGCTGATGCTCAGCGACTGGAGCGACCAGAGCCCGGAGACAATCTACGCCACGCTGAAGCGCAACAGCGACTACTACAACTTCGCCAAGCCCACGGTGGGCCGCTTCCTGGCCGACCTGCGCCGCCAGGGCCTGCAGGGCGCGCTGGCCGAGCGGCGCATGTGGAATCGGATGCGCATGAACCCCACCGACCTCGCCGACGTCTCGGCCTACACCTACACCTACCTGCTCAACGGTGCACCGCCGGCGGCCAACTGGACGGCGCTGTTCAAGCCCGGCGAGCGCGTGCGCCTGCGCGTCATCAACGGCTCCTCGATGACCTACTTCGACCTGCGCATCCCGGGGCTGAAGATGACCGTGGTCAGCGCCGACGGTCAGGACGTGGAGCCGGTGACTGTGGACGAGTTCCGCATCGGCGTCGCGGAAACCTACGACGTGATCGTGGAGCCAGGCGACGCCGCCTACACCATCTTCGCGCAGTCGATGGATCGCAGCGGCTACGCGCGCGGCACGCTGGCGCCGCGTGCCGGCATGCAGGCGCCGGTGCCGCCGCTGGACCCGGTGCCGTGGCTGACCATGGCCGACATGATGGGCGCGATGGGCGGCATGTCCGGCATGTCCGGCATGGACCACGGTGCGATGGACCACGGCAGCATGTCTGGCATGGACATGGGGTCCATGAAGAACATGGCCGGCATGCAAGGCATGCACGGGATGGCCGGCATGCAGGGCATACAGGACAGGGCCGGGATGGCGGGCATGGCGCATGCCGGCCACGCGGCATCAGCGTCCGTGCCGGGCGCCGCCTCGCCGTTCGCTTTCCCGCCACCCTGGCATTGCAAAACCGGCCCCAGCGTGGACATGTGTGTGGCCGATCCGCGCAGCAATCTCGACGATCCGGGCGTCGGCCTGCGCGACAACGGCCGCCGCGTGCTCACCTATGCCGACCTGCACACGCTCGGCGGGCCGCTGGATCCGCGCGAGCCCGGGCGCACGCTCACGCTGCACCTCACCGGCAACATGCGGCGCTACGTCTGGGGCTTCGACGGCGTGAAGTTCTCCGACGCCAAACCGATCGTGTTCCGCTACGGCGAGCGTCTGCGTATCACCCTGATCAACGACACCATGATGACCCACCCGATCCACCTGCACGGCATGTGGAGCGAGGTCGAGGCGCCGGACGGCGGCTTCCAGGTGCGCAAGCACACCGTCAGCGTACAGCCGGCGCAGCAGATCAGTTACATGGTCAGCGCTGACGCGCTGGGGCGCTGGGCCTACCACTGCCACCTGCTCTATCACATGGGAGCGGGCATGTTCCGCGAGGTGATCGTGGCATGAGCACACAAACGATGACTCCTCGCGGCACACGCTTGGTCTCGCTGTGGATGCTGTGCGCATCCGTGCTGACGGCGCCGGCGTTCGCGCAGACGGCGCCGGCATCGTCCGCGTCGTCCATGGGCGACATGTCCGACATGAAGATGGGCGCGATGCCCGGCATGGACATGACGCACGAAAAGCACGGCAAGCACGGCACCCCGCCCGCAAAGCTGGCGGCTCCGGCGCGGGCAACCTCGGCGCAACCGGCCGTCGCTTCGTCCTCGATGGGCAGCATGCCCGGCATGGACATGGGCGCGATGCCCGGGATGAAGACGTCGCACGGTCAGCGCAGTGCGCCAGCCACATCCTCCACCTCGACGCCTGCGGCACCCGCGCTGCCACCCGGTCCGGCCGACCCCGCGGCTTATCTGGCCAAGCTCGAATCCATGCCGATGACCGGCATGGACATGGCCGATAACCCGAGGTTCGGCAAGGTGCTGATCAACCAGCTCGAGGCAACACGTGCCGATGGCATCACCGGCCAGGCCTGGGACGCCTACGCCTGGTACGGCGGCGATTTCAACCGCCTGCTGCTGCGTAGCGAGGGCGCGCGCAGCGCCGGGCAGCTGCAAGAGGGGGACATCGAAGCACTTTGGAGCCATGCCATCGCCACGTTCTGGGACAGCACGCTGGGCGTGCGCCACGACTTCGGCGCCGGACCCGCGCGTGACTGGGTGGCCTTCGGCGTGCAGGGCATCGCCCCGTACTGGTTCAACCTCGAGGCCACCGGTTATGTGGGTTCGGGCGGACGCACGGCGGCGCGCCTGAAGGCCGAGTACGAACTGCTGTTCACCCAGCGCCTGATCCTGCAGCCGGAGTTCGAGGCCAACCTCTACGGCCGTAGCGATCCGGCGCGCCGGCTGGGCAGCGGACTGTCCGACGCCAGCCTGGGCCTGCGTCTGCGCTACGAGATTCGCCGCGAGTTCGCACCCTATATCGGCGTGGTCTGGCAGCGCGTGTTCGGCGGCACCGCGGATTTCCGTCGCGCGGAAAACAAATCCGTGTTCGACCGGCAGATCGTCGCCGGCGTGCGCGTCTGGTTCTGAGGAGGAGACATGAAAAATACCTTGATCGCCCTGCTGGGCGTGGCGCTGGCGGCAGCGCTCGGCATCTTCGCCTTCATGTGGCTGGGCATATACCACATGGGCGCCGACAGTCCGCACTGGAAAGCGACGGTGGCGATGCTGACGATGATGCGCGAGCGCTCGATCGAGAAGCACGCCGCGTCCATCCAGGTGCCGGCCGACCTCGACGATCCCGCGATCATCCTCAAGGGCGCCGGCCAGTATGCGGCGATGTGCGCCGGCTGCCATCTAGCGCCGGGCATGGCCGATTCGGAGATCCGGCCCGGCCTGTATCCGCAGCCGCCGGATCTCGGCAAGGTGCGCGTCGACCCGCGCCAGGCGTTCTGGGTGATCAAGCACGGCATCAAGATGAGCGCGATGCCGGCGTGGGGTTTCAGTCACGACGACGCCGCCATCTGGAGCATGGTTGCCTTTTTGCAGAAGCTGCCGGGCATGACGCCAGCCGAGTACCGGGCCATCGTCGCCAAGGCGCCGCCCGACGAGGAGATGGGTCCGATGGATTCCGGCGCGATGATGGGTGGCGGTCATGCGCATGGCCATGACGACGCGGGTAGGGCGGTTGCCGCTGCGCCCGCAACGCCGGCGCCGCACGATCACGGCAGCTATGCGCATGGCGCCGCACGGGCCGAAAGCGGCATGCAGGACATGCCCGGCATGGACATGCGGAGCGTCGCAAGACCGGCGTTCGCGGCTTCGACGCAAGCCCGCGGCCACGATGCGGCATCCGGCGCCGCAGGCCGGCCGGGCGGCGTGCCGGCGGCAGAAGCGGTGGCGGCGGAGTTCGCCAGGGCGCTGCAGCGGGGCGACCGCGCGGACGTGTTGGCCCTGCTGGCACCGGCTGCACGCATCCGCGAGGGCGGCGAAACCCAGAGCCGCGGTACCTATGCCCGGCATCATCTGGATGCCGACATCGCGTTCCTGCGCGGCGTGCGCGTCACGCTGCATGACCGCCGCTCGCACATGGACGGCGCGCACGCGGTCGTGACCAGTGTCAGCACCGTACGCGGGCGCGCGGGCGGCAAGCCCGTTGCCCTGCGCAGCCGCGAGACGCTTACCTTGACCCGATCAAATTCGGGATGGCTGATCGTGGCGGTGGACTGGTCCTCGGCGCCGCTGCCGGGGGAGGATGCGTGATGCGCGTATGCAAGACCTTTCGTCGATCCGTCATCGTACTTGCACTGGCCGCGCCATTCGCGACGGCGGCAGCGGCCACAGTCGATGTCTGGAAGAGCCCGACCTGCGGCTGCTGCGTAGCCTGGATCGCGCATCTGCGCACGGCGGGTTTCAGCGTGCGCGCGCACGACATCGCCGATCCCGCGAGGGTACGGGCACGCCTGGGCGTGCCGCCGGCGCTGGCTTCGTGCCATACCGCGACGGTGGATGGCTATGTCATCGAGGGCCACGTGCCCGCCGGCGATCTGGCGCGGCTGCTGCGCGAGCGCCCGCGGCTGCGCGGCCTGGCGGTGCCGGGCATGCCGCCGGGCTCGCCCGGGATGCGCGAGAGCACCGGATCGCGCGCAGCGTTCAGCACACTGGCCATCACTCGCGACGGTGATGCACAGACGTACGCGGTACATGCCGAAGTACCCTGAACGCGGCTTGATCCCAGTCAAGTGCGCGCCTGCGATGTTCTGATAGGATTTCTTCATGCTCCGCCGCTTCCGCCCCTCCCGCCGCCTGCGCCTGCAACTGGGTCTGCTGGCGCTGCTCGCGCTGCTGTTCCAGCAGACGGCGCTGGCGGCCTATGTGTGCCCGATGTGGGTGGCACCGCCGGCAGCGGGTGTGATGGCTGCGACGACGGCTTCGACGATGGCCTCGACGATGGCCTCGATGCCGGGCTGCGCCGGCATGCGGGCCGGTGCCGTCGGCATGCGGCTGATGTGCACGCAGCATTGCGCGCAGCAGGCTCCTGCGCCGCAGGATGCGCGCGTGCCGCCGCCGCCGGCCCTGGCCCTGCCGCCGCAGCCGCCGGTGCTGGCACTCGTCGTACCGCCTCCCGCGGAGCGGTTCGACCCGGGTGCGGCTCGCAATCGCGCCGCCGCGCCTGCAGCGCGCTCCTGCGTCCTTCTGATCTAGATCTCCCTCGCGTGTCGTGACCGGCCGCGCCGTGCGCGTGCCGGATGCATCTCGCCCGATGGAGATCCGTCATGTCCGTGCTTCGCTGCCGCCCCCGCGGCGCCGTGTTTCCGCTCTCCTGTGCCACCGTGCTGCTGGCGCTGCTGGCCTTTCCGGTGCTGGCCGCCGTGCCGCTGACCCTGCAACAAGCCGCCGTGCTCGCAGTCGCCCGTGCGCCGCTGGTGCAGGCGGGCCACGCGCGCGAGGACGCCGCCCGCGCCGATCTCGACCGCGCCGGGCGCTGGCCCGATCCGCGCCTGGACTTTGGCGTACAGAATCTGCCCGTGCAGGGACCGGGCGCATTCATCCCCGCTGCCGGTTCGATGACCATGCGCACGGTGGGGTTTAGTCAGGAGATCCCATCCGGCGCCAAGCTGTCCGCGGAACGTGCCGGTGCGCGGGCCGGCGAGGCCGCGGCCAGCGCGGAAACCGAGCAGGCGCGCCTGCATACCCGACAAGCGGCGGCGGCGGCCTGGGTGTCTCTGTGGGCAGCCAGGCGGGCGCGCGAGCAGCTCGAGGGACTGGAACGGCAGAACGCGCTGGTCATCGTCGCGGCGAAGGCGCGCCTGGCCGGCGGCACCGGCTCCACGGCGGACGCCCTCGCGGCCCAGGCAGCGCAGGCCGAGCTGGCCAACCGCCTCGATCAGGCCGACGCCACGGTCGCCGCCGCGCGCGCCGCACTGGCGCGCTGGGTCGGTGCCGCCGCCGCGCAGGCCACGCTGGCGGACCCGCCCGACTTCGCGCGACTGCCGGTCACCGCCGCGCACCTGCTGCAGAGTCCCGACGCGCAGGCGCCGCTGCTCGGGTGGACTTCGCGCGAAGACCGTGCCGAGGCCGCGCTGCAGAGCGCGCGCGCCAGCAAGCATCCCGGCTGGAATGTGAACCTCAGCTACGGGCGCGTACCCGGCCTGCCGGCCTTGGCCACGCTGATGGTGGGCGTGCGCTTGCCGCTGTTCCCCGCGCATCGCGAAGACCAGGACATCCTGGCCCGCCGCGCCGATCTGGAGGCCGTGCGCGCCGAGCGCGAGAACGCACGCCGGGCGCAGATCGAGGCGGTGCAGCGCCTGTTGGCGACCTGGCAGGGCTACGGCCGCCAGGTGCAGCGCGATCGCGACACGCTGCTGGCCCTGGCAGCCGACCGCAGTGCGGCGGCATTGGCCGCCTACCGCGGCGGCGCCTCGCTGCAGCCCTGGCTGGAGGCGCGGCGCGACGAAATCACCACCCGTCTCGACTATGTCGAGGCGCTCAAGGCCTGGGGCGATAGCTGGGCCGAACTGGCCTTCCTGCTTCCGGAGTATGCGCAATGAGCCGTACACCCCTTTTTGTCCTTCTGGCCGCGGCCCTGGGCGTCGCCGCAGCCGCCGGTTATGTCCTGGGAACGCGTAGTCACGGCAGTGCCGCGCCACCGTCCGGTGCCAAACCTGCGCGCAAGGTGCTGTACTGGTACGACCCGATGCAGCCGGCCACGCACTTCGATCATCCGGGTCCCTCGCCGCAGATGCCGGGCATGCAACTGGTACCGAAGTACGCTGGCTCCGCGGGCAGCGGCGAGACGGTGCGCATCAGTCCGCGCATCGAACAGAACCTGGGCATGCGCACCAGTGTCATCCGTGTCGGTGTGTTGCACCGGGAGTTGCGCGTGCCGGGCGTTCTGGCCTGGGATCGCCGCCGCTCGGTGGTGGTCAGCGCACGCACCGACGGCATCCTGTCCCGCCTGTTCGTGCGTGCGCCCTTCGACCGCGTGCGCGCCGGCCAGCCGCTGGCGGAGCTGTTGGCGCCGGCGTGGATGTCCGCTGTCGCCGAGTATCGCGCGCTCGAGCATGCGCAATCGACTGCTGCGCGGGCGTTGCGTTCCGCTGCGCTACAACGTCTGCGCGTGCTGGGCATGAGTCCGGAAGAGATCCGTTCCGCGCGTGCCGGTACCGGCGGCGGCATCGTGCTGCGCGCGCCGGTCTCCGGCGTGGTCAGCGCGCTGGATGTGCGTCAGGGCCAGCAGGTGGCCGCCGGCACCACATTGTTGCGCATCGACGACCTCGCTCGGCTGTGGCTGGATGCCGCGATCCCGCAGGCCGAGGTGGCCGGCATCGGCGCCGGCACCCCGGTCACCATCGAAGTCGACGTGTTTCCCGGGCGCATCTTTGCCGGTCATGTCGAGGCTTTACTGCCCGAGGTCGATGCGCGCACCCGCACCGAAACGGCGCGCATCGCGCTGGACAACCCCGACGGCCTGCTGGCACCCGGCATGTACGCCATGGTGCGGTTGGCGATCGCAGGCACCACCCCGCATCCGCTGGTGCCGGATGAGGCCTTGATCAGCACCGGCGTGCAGAACCGGGTGATCCTCGATCTCGGCGATGGCCGCATGGCGCCGCGCGCGGTGCGCATCGGCCGTTCCGCCGGCGGTTACACCGAAGTGCTGGCGGGGCTCTCCGGCGGCGAGCGCGTGGTCACCTCGGGCCAGTTCCTGATCGATTCCGAGGCCGACCTCGATGGCGCATTGCAGCGGCTGACCACGCCGCCCGCGCCGCGCTCGTCGGCCGCACCTGCCGTAGCCGCGTCGCGCCCAACACCCCTCTCTCCCCAAGGGAGGGGCAGGGGTGAGGGTCCGCCGCAGACCAAGCCTTCGCCCATGTCCGGCATGGCCATGCCGGCTTCCAGCGGAGGGCGCGCGCCATGATCGCCGCCCTGATCCGCCTCGCGATCCGCAACCGCTTCCTGGTGTTGATCGGCGCGCTGCTGCTCGCCGGATGGGGGGCGTGGGCTGCGCTGCACATGCCGCTCGATGCCTTGCCCGATCTCTCCGACACGCAAGTGATCCTGAATACGAGTTGGCCCGGAGAGCCGCCGAAAGTCGTGGAGGACCAACTCACCTATCCGCTGGCGACCACCATGCTCTCGGTGCCGGGTGTCAAGTCCGTCCGTGCCTACTCGTCATTCGGCTACTCGCTGGTTTACGTGATCTTCCACAGCGGCACCAACCTGTACGAGGCACGTTCGCAGGTGCTCGTGTACCTGAGCCAGGCGCGCGCCAAGCTGCCCCCCGGGGTGTCGCCGGCGATGGGACCCGCCGCCACCGGACTGGGCTGGGTCTACGAGTACGCGCTGGTCGACCGCGATGGCACGATGGATCTCGGCCAGTTGCGCGCGCTGCAGGACTGGTACCTGCGTTATCAGCTGAAGACCGTGCCGGGCGTGGCCGAGGTGGCCAGCATCGGCGGCATGCAGCGCGCCTGGCAGATCGTGGTCGATCCGGTGAAGCTGGCCGCCTACGGCCTGACGCTGGAACAGGTGCGGCAGGCGGTCGCCGCCGCCAACGGCGCCACCGGCGGTTCGGTGATCTCGCAGGGCGAGGCCGACCTGATGGTGCAGAGCATCGGCTATCTGCACAGTCGCGAGGATTTCGACCGCATTCCGCTGGCCACCGGGCCGGGTGGCGTGCTGGTGCGGTTGCGCGATGTGGCGGTGGTGCGCCGCGGTCCCACGCTGCGCAACGGCATCGCTGATCTGAACGGGCAGGGCGAAGTGGTCGGTGGCGTGGTCATTTTGCGTTCGGGCCAGAATGCGTTGCAGACCATCGAGGCGGTCAAGGCGCGGCTGGCGGAGTTGCGGCGCAGCCTGCCCAAGGGCGTTGCGATCGTGCCGACTTACGATCGCTCGCAATTGATCCTGGAGGCCGTGCACAACCTGCGCGAGAAGCTGCTGGAGGAATTTCTGGTGGTGGCGGCGGTGTGCGCGCTGTTCCTCTGGCATCTGCGTTCTTCGCTGGTGGCGGTGGTCACTCTGCCGCTGGGCATGTTGGCCGCCTTCATCGTGATGTACTACCAGGGCGTCAGCGCCAACCTGATGTCGCTGGGCGGCATCGCCATCGCCATCGGCGCGATGGTGGACGCGGCGGTGGTGATGATCGAGAACGCACACAAGCATCTCGAGCACTGGCGCGCGGCGCAGGGTCGTGACCCCGATGGTATGGAACGCTGGGACGTCATCGCCGAGGCGGCCGCCGAGGTGGGGCCGGCGCTGTTCGTCAGTCTGCTGGTGATCGCGCTCTCGTTCGTGCCGGTGTTCGCGCTGCAGGGGGAGGAAGGCCGGCTGTTCTCGCCGCTGGCCTTCACCAAGACTTACGCCATGGCCGCTGCCGCCGCGCTGGCGGTGACGCTGATCCCGGTGCTGATGGGTTATCTGATACGCGGCAAGATCCGTCCCGAGGGCGAGAATCCGCTCAACCGCGCTCTGATCCGCGGGTACCGGCCGCTGCTGCACGGTGCATTGCGGCGCACCTGGGCGGTGCTGCTGGGTGTGGCGCTGGTGCTGGTGGCCAGCGCATGGCCGCTGCTGCATCTCGGCAGCGAGTTCATGCCGCCGCTCAACGAGGGCACCTTGCTGTATATGCCGACCGCGCTGCCGGGACTGTCTTACGGCAAGGCCGCGCAACTGCTGCAGCAGACCGATCGTCTGTTGAAGACGGTGCCGGAGGTGGCGACGGTGTTCGGCAAGGCCGGCCGCGCGCACACCGCCACCGACCCCGCGCCGATCAACATGTTCGAGACCACCATCGCCTTCAAGCCGCGCAGCGAGTGGCCGCCGGGCATGACCATGGCCAAGGTGCAGGCGCAATTGCAGGACGCCGTGCGCGGCATCCCCGGGCTGACGCCGCTGTTCGTGCCGCCCATCGCCAACCGGGTGTCGATGCAGTCGACCGGCATCAAGAGCCCGATCGGCATCAAGGTGCTGGGCCCCGATCCCGCCGTGCTGCAGCATCTCTCCAACGCGATCGTGCGCGTCGCGCAGCGGGTGCGCGGGGTCAGTTCGGCGGCCGCCGACCAGAGCAACGGCGGCCGCTACCTGGACGTGCGCATCCGCCCCGACGCGGCGGCGCGCTACGGCCTGACCCAGGCCGACCTGCAGACCATCATCGCCACCGCGGTGGGTGGCGATCCCATCGGCGAGACCGTGCAGGGCCGCGAGCGCTTTCCGATCGTGCTGCGCTATCCGCGCGATCAGCGGCAGAGCGCCTCGGCGCTGCGCCACCTGCTGATCGTCGCACCGGATGGCGCACAGTTGCCGCTGGAGGCCGTGGCCACGGTGTCAGTGACCGGCGGCCCGGCGATGCTGACCAGCGAGGATGGCCAACTGGCCAACTACGTCTACATCGACAGCACGAGCGGCAATCTGGGCGGCGTGGTGGCGCGCCTGCAGGACGCGATCCACCGGGAGGTGGCGCTGCCGCCGGGCTACACGCTGGAGTGGTCCGGCCAGTACGCGTTCCTCGAGCGTGCCGTGCAGCGGCTGAAGACCATCGTGCCGCTGACGCTGCTGATCATTTTCGTGCTGATCTGGAGCGTGTTCCGGCGCGTGCCGGAGGCCTTGCTGATCATGCTGACGCTGCCGTTCGCGCTGGTGGGCGGCATCTGGCTGGTGTGGCTGCTGGGGCACCCGGTGTCGGTAGCGACCATGGTCGGGTTCATCGCGCTGGCGGGCGTGACCTCCGAGCTGGGCGTGGTGATGTTGCTGTACCTGCGCAATGCGTGGCAGCAACGCGTGGCGGCGGGCAGTGCCGATGAGGCGGCGCTGGATGAAGCGATCGACGCCGGCGCCGTGCTGCGCGTGCGGCCGATCGCCATGACCGTGGCGGTGATCCTGGCCGGTCTGCTGCCGATCATGTTCGGCCACGGCGCGGGCTCCGAGGTGATGCGCAGCATCGCCGCGCCGATGGTCGGCGGCATGATCACCGCGCCGCTGCTGTCGATGCTGGTGATCCCGGTGGGCTACCGGCTGCTGGAGCGCCGCCGCCTGCGCGCCGGGCGGCTGGACGCGGCGCCGGACCCGCAGGCGGCGCGATGAGCACACCGGGTACCGCCGCGGCGGGCTCAGCCGCAGCAGGCTCCGGGCCGCCCGCCCGCGGCCTGCAGCGGCGGGCAGGGCACACCGCCGCATTCGCAATACACGCAGCACGGCGAGCATGCACCGCGTCCCCTGCCGGGCGCGGTGCGCCGGCGATGGTGCGGGCGCGCGTTCGACGGTCGGGCCTACTCGGGATGGACGGCCGCGCCGCTCGACAGCGCATCGATCAGCGGGCAGCGCATCCGTCCGCGGCTGCGCCGGCATTGCGACACCAGTCCGGCCAGCACGCGCTCGATGCGGCGCAGTCGCGCCAGACGCACGCGCACGTCTTTCAGCCGGTCTGCTGCGAGAGCGGACGCCTCCGTGCAGTGGCGGCCATCATCCAGCGCCAGCAGTTCGCCTACTTCGTCGAGCGAAAAGCCCAGCGACTGGCACTGCCGGATGAAGTGCAGGCGGCGTAACGCCTCCTCGCCGTAGCGGCGCACGCCGCCCAGCGGCCGCGGCGGCTCGGCCAGCAAGCCGCGCCGCTGGTAGTAACGCACGGTTTCGACGTTGACGCCGGCGTTCCGGGCCAGCGTGCCGATGGTCGATGACATGGCTTGACTCCGTACCCAGGTACGTCCGGAAGCTTAACGATGTGATCCTTGCGATGCGCGGTGAAGCATGAATACGACCACACGGAAAGAATCCATCGCCGCGCGCGCCGGCGCTCTGGCGTTGGGTGGCCTGGCTGCCATTCTGGCCTCGACCTGCTGCCTGGGTCCGCTGCTGTTGGTCGGCCTGGGCGTCAGCGGCGCCTGGATCGGCAATCTGACCGCGCTGGAGCCTTACCGCCCCTTCTTCGTCGGCGCAGCGCTACTGGCGCTGGCGTTCGCCTATCGGCGCATCTTCCGGCGCGCGCGGGCCTGTGCGCCGGGCGAGGTCTGCGCACTGCCGCCGGTGCGCAGCGCCTACAAGCTGATCTTCTGGGTGGTGATCGTGCTGGTGCTGGTCGCCCTGCTGTTTCCCTATGTTCTGCCCCTGTTTTACTGACCGGAGTGAAGCCATGAACAAGTCCGTCATTGCCCTGCTGCTGAGCCTGAGCGCGCCTGCGTTTGCCGCCACCCAACGCGTCACCCTGTCCATCCCCGGCATGACCTGCGGCGCCTGTCCGATCACGGTGCGTACCGCGCTCGATCGTGTGCCCGGCGTAGAGCATGTCGCCATTGCCGTGGCGAAGAAAGAAGTCACCGTCACCTACGACAATGCCAAAGCCTCACCGCAGGCGCTGCTGCGGGCCACCAAGGATGCCGGCTACCCAGCGCGTGTCGTTCCCGCAGCGGCGGTCGCATCGGGAGCCGCGCGATGAGCTTGCTCACACGCATTGCCGACAAGACCGGCGTGCTCGGCACCCTCGTTGCCGGCATGGGCTGCGCCATATGCTTCCCGGCGCTGGCCAGCATCGGCGCGGCCATCGGGCTGGGTTTCCTCGCGCAGTGGGAGTCGCTGCTGGTGCACGTGCTGCTGCCGCTGTTCGCGCTGATCGCCCTGTTGGCCAATGCGCTGGGCTGGTTCAGCCACCGGCAATGGCAGCGCAGCGCACTGGGCATGATCGGCCCGATTCTGGTGCTGATTGGGCGCTACACCTTCAGCGGCGCCGTGCTCTATGTCGGGCTGGCGTGGATGGTGATCGCGGCGATCTGGGATCTCGTCGCGCCCGCCCACCGCCGCTGCGGTCCCGAAGGTTGCGTGGTGCCGGACCAGGCGGGGCGCTGACCGCCTCGATCCGCACCTTCATCCATCCTTCCGAGGAGCCGTCCATGCAAACCTTGACCATCGAAGGTATGACCTGCAACGCCTGCGCCATCCACGTGCGCGAGGCGCTGGAGAACGTGCCCGGCGTGCACTCGGCGCAAGTCGCGTATCCGCAAGGCACGGCCGAAGTGCAGGCCGACGCTGGCGTGTCGTTCGCGGCCCTGGCGGCCGCGGTGGCTGGAGCTGGCTACGCCGCAACGGATGCCGCAGCAGATGCCGTGCGCGCCGTCCTGCAGCCGGCGGAGCCATCGGATTCGGTGGCGCGCGGCGGCGGCCGCGGTCTGCGCATCGCCATCCTCGGTAGCGGCGCTGCGGCGATGGCGGCGGCGATCCGGGCAGCCGGCGAGGGCGCGCGGGTCATGCTGGTCGAGCGCGGCACGATCGGCGGCACTTGCGTCAACGTTGGCTGCGTGCCGTCCAAGATCATGATCCGTGCCGCGCACGTCGCACAGGTGCGCCGTACCGGGCCGTTCGACGACGGCATCGCGGCGGCCACGCCCGTCATCCGGCGCGACCGGCTGCTGGCGCAGCAGCAGGCACGGGTGGACGCGCTGCGTCACGCCAAGTACGAAAACATCCTGGACGGCCAGCCCAATATCACCACGGTGCGCGGCAGTGCGCGCTTCGTCGATGCCCATACCCTCGCGGTGACGACAGCCACCGGCACGGTGCAGACCATCGGCTTCGACCAGTGCCTGATTGCCACCGGCGCGCATCCGGCGATCCCGCCGATCGCGGGCCTGAAGGACACGCCATACTGGACCTCCACCGAAGCGCTGGCCGCAGAGTCGATCCCCCCGCGCCTGGCGGTGATCGGCTCCTCGGTGGTCGCGGTGGAACTGGCGCAGGCCTACGCGCGGCTGGGCAGCCGGGTCACCGTGCTGGCGCGCAGCACGCTGTTGTTCCGCGAAGATCCCGCCATCGGCGAGGCATTGACGGCGGCCTTCCGCGACGAGGGCATCAGTGTGCTCACGCATACCCAGGCGAGTCGCGTCGAGCACGCTGATGGCGTGTTTACGCTGCACACCAGCCAAAGTGACATCCAGGCCGAGCGCCTGCTGGTGGCCGCCGGGCGCGTGCCCAACACCGACGAGTTGAACCTCGCTGCGGCCGGCGTCAAGCTCGATGCGCGTGGCGCGATCGCGGTCGACGGGCATTTGCGCAGCAGCGCGCCGCACATCTATGCGGCCGGCGACTGCACCGACCAGCCGCAGTTCGTCTACGTGGCCGCCGCCGCCGGCACGCGCGCGGCGATCAACATGCTGGGCGGCGACGCCACGCTCGACCTGTCGGCCATGCCGGCGGTGGTGTTCACCGAACCGCAGGTGGCCACGGTAGGTCTGAGCGAAGCCGAGGCGCACCTGCGCAACATCGAGACCGACAGCCGCGCTCTTGGCCTCGACAACGTGCCACGGGCGCTGGCCAATTTCGACACCCGCGGTTTCATCAAGCTGGTGGCCGAAGCCGGCACCGGCCGGTTGATCGGTGTGCAGGCCGTGGCCGCCGAGGCGGGCGAACTGATCCAGGCCGCGGCACTGGCCATCCACAACCGCATGACCGTGCAGGAACTGGCCGGGCAACTGTTCCCATATCTGACCATGGTCGAAGGGCTGAAGCTGGCCGCGCAGACGTTCAGCAGGGACGTCTCGCAGCTCTCCTGTTGCGCGGGGTGAAGCACAGCGTCGACGGCTCTGGCTCCGGCCCGGCCGGTGGCATACAGCCGATCGCTGGCAGACGGAGGATCGGCGGCGGGCCGATCGAGGGATGCGGCGATGTGACGCTGGCGAGCGGAGCGATGCCGGGCCGTCCTTGACTCTGGACCTAGCTCCATGGTCTAGGCTTGCGTCATGACCCCATCTGCCAGTCCGCTTGCCGCCGCGCCGCACCTGACCATCGGTCGCGTCGCGCGCGCCGCGGGCATCGCCATCGACACCATCCGCTACTACGAGCGCGAGGGTCTGCTGCCGGAGCCCGAGCGGCGCCTGTCGGGCTATCGCGACTACACGCCGGACGCGGTCACGCGGCTGCGCTTCATCCGCCGCGCCAAGGAGCTTGGCTTCACCCTGCCGGAAATCCGCGAACTGCTGGCGCTGTCCGTCGACCGCGAGCGCGGAGTGCGCGGTGTCAAGGCACGCGCGCAGGCACGGCTGGCGGAGGTCGAGCGCCGCATCCGCGAGCTGAAGCGCGTACAGCGCGGATTGAAGAACCTGATCGACGCCTGTCCGGGTCATGGCGCGCCGGAGCGCTGCCCGATCCTGACCGCCCTCAGCCGCGAGGAATCGCCATGACCATGCACGAACACCGCGACGATCCCGGACATGCCGCTGCCGCGCACGGCAGCGGTGGGGACACGCATCACGACGCGGTATCCCGCAGCGGTGCCTGCTGTGCGGGCGGCGATCATGCCCATGACCCCCGGCGGCATGCCGCGCAGGGGCACCCTGCGCACGGAGCACCTGCGGACACGGTGACCGACCCGGTCTGCGGCATGCGCGTCGATCCGGCCACCGCCAAGCACCGCAGCGAGCACGCCGGCGTGGCGTACTTTTTCTGCAATCCGCGCTGCAAGGACAAGTTCGACGCCGATCCCGCGCAGTACCTGCGGCCCGCGGCAGCCGCGGCGCCGGTGGCTTCCGCGCCGGCAGGCACGATCTGGACTTGTCCGATGCATCCGGAGATCCGCCGGGATCATCCCGGCAACTGCCCCAAGTGCGGCATGGCGCTGGAGCCGCTGCTGCCCAGCCTCGATGGGGACGATGGCGGCGAATTGGCGCATCTGGCGCGCAGGTTCTGGATCTGTGCGGCGCTGAGCCTGCCGGTGCTGGCCGCGGCGATGGGCCCGCACGTGCTGGGTCTGCGTCTGCCGGCGCCGTGGGATGCGCTTGCGGCCTGGACCGAGGCGCTGCTGGGCAGTGTCGTCGTGCTGTGGGGCGGCCGGGACTTTTTCGTGCGCGGCTGGAGATCGTTGCGACCGTGGTCGCCCAACATGTACACGCTGATCGCGCTGGGTACCGGCGTGGCCTGGGTCTACAGCGTGATCGCGTTCGCCGTGCCCGGCCTGTTCCCGCCGGCGTTCCGCGGCGCCGACGGCCGCGTCGCGGTGTACTTCGAGGCCGCGGCGGTGATCGTCACCTTGGTGCTGCTGGGCGATTTTCTCGAACTGCGCGCACGTCGCCGTACTGGCGCGGCGCTGCAGGCGCTGCTGGGTCTGGCGCCCAAGACCGCGCATCGCGTCGATGCCGATGGCCGCGAGGCCGACGTGCCGCTGGAGCAGGTGCAGGTTGGCGACACCCTGCGCGTGCGTCCCGGCGAAAAGATTCCCGTCGATGGCGTGATGCTGGAAGGCGCCAGCAGCATCGACGAGTCGATGCTGACCGGCGAGCCGTTGCCGGTGGACAAGCGCGTCGGCGATCGCGTCACCGGCGCCACCGTCAACCAGACCGGCACGCTGCTGCTGCGCGCGGACAAGGTCGGCGCCGACACCCTGCTGGCGCAGATCGTGGGCCTGGTGGCCCAGGCGCAACGCAGCAAGGCGCCGCTGCAGCGCGTGGCCGATCGCGTCGCCGGATGGTTCGTGCCGGCGGTGGTGGCGGTGGCGGTGCTGGCCTTCGTCGTCTGGGCATGGTTCGGTCCCGATCCGCGCTATACCAACGCGCTGATCGCCGCGGTGGCGGTGCTGATCATTGCCTGCCCCTGCGCGCTTGGGCTGGCCACGCCGATCTCGATCATGGTCGCCACCGGGCGCGGTGCGCAGGCCGGCGTGCTGTTCCGCGACGCCGCCGCGATCGAGGCACTGCGCGAGGTGGACACGCTGGTGGTGGACAAGACCGGCACGCTGACCGAGGGCAAGCCGGCCCTGCGCGAAGTGGTGGCGTTCGGCGCCTTCGACCGTGTCGGCACGCTGGCGCTGGCCGCGGCGCTGGAGCGCTCCAGCGAACATCCGCTGGCGCGCGCGATCGTCGCTGCCGCGGAGCAGGAAAAGCTCGTCGTCGCCGAAGCCCGCGGTTTCGCGGCGCTGACCGGTCGCGGCGTGCGTGCACGCGTTGGTGACCGCGACGCCGCGCTGGGCAACCTCGCCCTGATGCAGGAGTTGCACGTCACCGTGGATGCCGCGGCGCGTTCGCGCGCCGAGGCCCTGCGCGGCGAAGGCGCGACGGTGATGTTCCTCGCCGCCGACGGTACGCTGGCCGCGCTGGTCGCGGTGGCCGATCGCATCAAGCCGACCACGCCCGAGGCGATCCGCCGCCTGCACGCGGCCGGCCTGCGCATCGTCATGCTCACCGGCGACCACGCCACCACCGCGCAGGCGGTGGCGCAGACGCTGGGCATCGATGCGGTGCATGCCGAGGTGTCGCCGGCCGACAAGGCCGCGGTGATCGTCGCGCTGAAGGCCGAAGGCCGGCGCGTGGCGATGGCCGGCGACGGCATCAACGACGCGCCGGCGCTGGCCGCGGCGGATGTCGGCATCGCCATGGGCAGCGGTACCGACATCGCCATGGAGAGCGCGCAGGTTACCCTGGTCAAGGGCGAGCTGACCGCCATCCTGCGTGCGCGGGCACTGTCGCGCGCCACCGTGCGCAACATCCGCCAGAACCTGTTCTTCGCCTTCGTCTACAACAGCATCGGCATTCCGGTTGCAGCGGGCGTGCTGTATCCGTTCTTCGGCGTGCTGCTGTCGCCGGCGCTGGCCGCGGCGGCGATGAGCCTGAGTTCGGTGTCGGTGGTGAGCAACGCACTGCGTCTGCGCAACGCCTCCTTGTCACCCTGAGCGCAGCGAAGGGCCTTTTGGGCTGCAAGGCTTCGGTGTGCGAGGCGTCTCCGAGTGCCGGGTCCTTCGGCCTGCGGCCTCTGCGACCGGGTGGTTGCGGACGCCATGACCGCGGCTGCAAAGGCACGCGGCCACGCTGTCTCGCCGTCCGTCTCATACCCAGTTCGCGATCAAGACACGAAAACCGCGTAGTCCGGATGCGACGCAGCGAAATCCGGGAATGAGGCTGCATCGAGCCCCGGATTCCGCCCCCGCTGGGGCTGCATCCGGGCTACCCATCGTATCGATTGAACGCAACTGGGTATCAGAACCACCCCTCAAGACGGATACCCACGATCAGCGCATGGTCGCGGGTCGGCGCCAGCGCCGGATGCGCGACGTACTGCAGGTCGGGCTGCACGCTCAAAGCGTCGCTGATGCGTTGCCGCCAGGTGACCTCGAACACGGTCTCGGCAGTGGCGGCTGCGGGGTGGCGGGCGCGAAAGGCGGCGCTCAAGGTGGCGCGCGCCACGCCGACGCTCAGGCGCCCGCGCGCTTCCGCCGCAGGCGTCCAGCGCAGCCCGGCGCCGATATAGCGCTCGACGTCGCTGCGGTAAGGCCGCGTGCCCGACCACTGCGCGAAGCCGCTGACATGGCCGTCCGCGCCGGTGTCCAGCAGGCGCAGCTGCGCCAGCGCATAGCCGCCGCGATGCGCCGCGTCGCGCGTCGAGGCACGATGCAGCGACCAGCCGCCGACGGCGAACTTGTAGTCGCCCTCGTGTTCGATGCCCAGTTCCAGCGCCTGCAGCGCGCCGTCGCCGCCGCGCGGCAGGCCCCAGCCCTGGTCGGTGCCGGGATTGCGCGGCGTGCCACTCCACAGACCGGCCTGGACGAACAGCGGGCCCGGGGCCCACAGCGCGGTGACGCCGAGCGCGGTCTGCGGCCAGATCGGCACGCCGGCTTGCGAGAAGCTGGGTGCCTCGCCAAACGAAGAGTTGATCAGGTCGCTGCTTGTCGCCACGGGTCGCGCGGCGAATGTTGAGGCGCTGAGCCTCGAGGCCGTCGGCATTGACCTCACTGAGAGCGGCCGGATCGCGGTCGATGAGCACCTGCGAACGGGCGTGCCTCATATCTATGCGGCGGGTGACTGCACCGATCAGCCGCAGTTCGTGTACGTCGCGGCCGCCGCCGGCTCCCGCGCGGCCGAGAACATGACGGGCGGGGATGTCACGCTCGACCTGCGCACGATGCCCGCGGTCGTGTTCATCGACCCACAGATCGCGACGGTGGGACTGACCGAAGCCGAGGCACATATGAAGGGCATCGAGACGGATAGCCGCGTGCTCACGCTCGATAACGTGCAGCGCGCGCACGTCAATTTCGACACTCACGGCTTCATCAAGATGGTCGTCGAGGCCGACACGGGCCGGTTGCTCGGTGTGCAGGCCGTCGCGGCGGAGGCCGGCGAGCTGATCCAGGCAGCCGCGCTCGCAATCCACCATGGCATGACCATCGCGGATCTCTCGAGCCAGCTCTTTCCGTACCTGACGATGGTCGAGGGCCTGAAGCTCGCGGCACAGATGTTCTCGAAAGATGTGAAGCAACTGTCCTGCTGCGCGGCGTAGCGCAAGGAGCGTGCGTGCATGACAACTTTCCATCGCCCAAGCGAGTGCGCCGATAGCGCGCCTATTGCTGCAATGCGCACGCCATCTGCGATGTCGGTCCCCTTCATCGGCTAGCGGATCCTATTCCTCGCTGCCGCTGCGGCGGGCATGGTGGCCTCATGATTCCGCCCTATCGCCGTCAGATCGCCACGGCCATGCAGCCTGTGCAGAGCCTCCTCGCGCGATCTCAATGCGCGGCTACGTAACCCTCCTTGGCACCGCGTGAGGCCAGCACACCCATGGCTACGTCCTCGCCAATTCGATATTACACACCGATATCTTCACTTGAGTCGGTATGTATTTCGCGCGCCGGCAAATCCGCGAGCGTCTGAGCCAGACTCCTCTTCGCGCGCCGGATGCGCATCTCGATCGCCTTGGTGGTCGTCCCGAGCTGCTCGGCCGCCTGCTGCTGGGTCAGGCCGCTGACGATGGTCAGCAGCAGCGGTTCCTTGTACTGCTTTGGCAGGGCGGCGATGGCCTGATCGAGGCGGCGCAGCCGCTGCTCCTCGTCGGCGCCCGACTGCTCCGGCGCATCCAGCCCCGCTTCTTCCGCCGACTCGGAGCCGAAGGAGAGCAACATCAGGAACCGGCGGCGTACCGCTTGCCGCCTGCCATGATCGCGGCACTTGTTGAGGGCGATCGCGCGCAACCAGAACGCGAAGGACTGTCGGCTGTCGTAGCGTTCCAGGGCCAGCCACGCGGACACGAATGCGTCCTGAACGATGTCGTAAGCGTCGTCCGGGTTGCCGACATACCGGCGCACGAACCGGTACAGCGGCCCCTCCTGTTGTCGGACCAGTTGATCGAAGGCTGCGCGCCTTCCCGCCCGGGCGGCCGCCGCGAGCTGCCGCTCCTCCTCGTCCTGGCCGTCGGTCATCGCCGATCCGAGTCGAGCGCTGCGGCGACCGTCTTATCGAACTTCGCTGCCTGCGCCGGCGTCAGCACCGCGCGCATGGCGAGCAGATGCTTGACCGTGGCGACCTGTAGCGCCTTCATGGCTACATGGAAAGCGTCGATCGCCTGTTCGTCCTGGGGCCCGTACTCGTGACTGGCGAGAAGGGCGGTGGCGAGCTCGCGGTTGGCCTGGCGCGCCTGAGCCTCCAGTATTTTGCGGCGTGCGTCGTAACGGGTCTCCAGCGTCGCGAACTGCCGCTCTTGATCGGCGGTCAGATGAAGCTCATGGTGCAGGAGTCGATTGAGGCTCGTCGGTGAGCGGCTCGCCGCCAATCCGTAATGGACCCCAAGCCAGCCGCCCGCTCCCGCGGCGAGGATCGTAAGCGCCAGCATCGCCAGCGCCGTGCGCATGATGGCTGTCATGGGTGTTCGTCAGCCAACAACGTCGAGGGGTTCATGGGCATGTGCGTGGAGAAGACGCTCAGCTCGGACCTATTGGTGGCCGGCCGTGCCTGATACCCGGCCAGGGCGCTCACGCTGAAAGCAATGCCAAGCAGCGCCACCTGCAGAACGAGAAGGCGTGCTGATCGCCGTCTGACCTCCTCGCGCATGGCCACGCGCGCCCAGATGTCGGCCTCGAGCCGTTCCAGCGGGTGATCGGGCTCGCGGGCATCGAGAGCTCGGATGTCTCGCTCGATCATACTCAGTTCTCCTCATAGGCGAGCGGGAATAATACGCACGCGATCCCCCGGACCCTCGCGGCGGATCGATATCGGGTCGCGAGAGGGGTAGCAAGCTCTCGTGCGTATAAACGCACTCATGATCCCGATAAATGCCAAATCCATGCCGACTGCCTTCAGAATGCGGCGCCTGTGGCTGCTTGCTTTAGGGCTTCTCTCCGGCTGCGCCACTTTCCAGCCGCGGCCGATCTCTCCCGCCGGATCGCTCGCAGCCTACGAGAGCCGCTCGCTCGCCGATCCGGGGCTCGGGAAGTTCCTAGCGGCCAACCGTGTCGCCGTGCCTGGTCGCGGTCAGCCCTGGGATCTCAAGGCATTGACCCTGGCCGCCTTCTACTACCAGCCCTCGCTCGCCTATGCGCGCGCGCAGCTGCTCGCGGCCCAGGCGGCACGGATTACGGCCCGCGAGCGTCCCAACCCTTCCCTCTCTCTCACCCCAGCGCACGACTCCGGGGTTCCCGGCGTGTCGAGCCCCTGGATCGTGCCGGTCGCCATCGACTGGCCGATCCAGACCGCCGGCCGGCGCGGCGATCGCATGGCGGAGGCGCGCCACCTCGCGGCCGCCGCACGGTGGGACCTCGAAGGAACAGTCTGGGGGGTGCGCAGCCGTCTGCGTAGCGCGCTACTCGACCTTTTCACGGCGCGTCAGACGGAATCGCTGCTGGCCCGGCAGGTGTCCGCGCTGCGGAGCGTCCTCAACCTGCTCGAAGGCCAATTCAGAGCCGGCGTGGTGTCGAGCTACGATGTCACCCGGGCGCGCATCGCGCTGGACAATGCGACCCTCGCCCGGCAGGCGCAGCAGGGCCGGATCCGCGAGGCGCGCATCGCGCTCGCCAGTGCGATCGGGGTACCGATAAGCGCATTGCGGGGAGTGCATCCCTCATTCGCCGGATTCAAGCAGTTCCCGCGCGATCTCACCCGACCCGCGGTGCGGCAGCAGGCTTTGCTCGGTCGATCCGACGTGCGGGCCGCTCTCGCGCAGTACGCGGCCAGCCAGTCGGCCCTGAAGCTCGAGGTCGCCCGCCAGTGGCCCAACATCGCTCTCGGCCCGGGCTACGCCTGGAACTCGCAGCTCGCCGGCGATCGCGAATGGCAGCTCGGCCTCAGCCTGACATTGCCCGTTCTCAATCAGAACCAGGGTCCCATCGCCGAGGCTAGGGCCCGGCGCCGCGTGGCCGCCGCGCAGTTCCTCGGCGTGCAGTCGGCGGCCGTGGCACAGATCGATGGCGCGCTCGCCGCGTACCGCTCGACGCTCGGGCAGGTAAGGACGGCCGAGTCGTTACTCGGGAACCTGAGGCGCCAGCTTAAGTCCATACGCGCGCAAGTTAACGCCGGAGAACTGCAGCCGCTCGATCTCGCCAACGCCGAGGTCGCCTTTTTTGCCGGAGCACAGAATCGGCTCGCCGCCCGGATCGCCGCCCAGCAGGCGCTCGGCGCGCTGCAGGATGCGGTGCAAAGCCCGCTCACCCTGCGCCCCTCGCTGTTGCAATCCGCACAAAATACCCCTCACTCGACACGCCCATGAAATCCAGCACACTGATCACCGGCGGCATCGCCGCCTTGGGACTCGCGCTTGGCGTCTTTGCGCTCCCCAGCTCGCATGGCGCGAGCTCTGCAGCCGCCGAGCGATCCGATGCACCCAAGAGCCCCAGAATCACCGTTCAAGTCGGTGAGCTCAGACGCATGACCCTGCACCGCTACGTGAGCGGCTACGGCGTGGTGGAGCCGGCACCGGCGACCCCGCAACAACCCGCAGCCGCCGCTGCAATCGCCGCTCCCGTCAACGGCGTCGTTACCGAGGTGGCGGTCGCCGCCGGGGAGCGAGTCAAACGCGGCCAGCTGCTGGCCGAGTTGAATTCCAGCGTCATGACGGAGCACTACGCGGAACAGGAGGTCGCACGGCTTAAGCGGCTGTACGCCGAGCACAACACCTCGCTGAAGACCTTGCAGAGCGCGCAGGCGCAACTTGCGCTGCTACGCGTCACTGCCCCGCTCAGCGGGACCGTTGTCAGCGTCAACGTGAAACCCGGTACCGCGGTGGACGCGAGCACCGTGCTCGCCGAGGTGATCGACGTCGGCCGCCTCGTCGTACGGACGGACATTCCCGAGGCTGACGCTTCGCAGCTCGAGCCCGGAGAGCCCTTGCAGGTGCTGAGCGCCACGCCGATCTCAACGAGGCTCGCCTATGTCAGCCCGACCGTCAGCGCGAACGATGGAACCGTGATGGCTTGGGGCAGCTTGCCGCGCAAGAGCGGTCTTCGGCCGGGCCAGTACGTTCGCCTGCGAATCGTGACGGCGACCGAGCCCGACGCGCTGGCCGCGCCGAGCGAGAGCGTGATCAGCAACATCGTAGGCGGCCGCAGCGTCCTCTCCATCGTGCGCGGCGACGAAGCGATCCGCGTCCCTGTTGAGGTCGGCTTGCGGGAGGCCGGCTGGGTGGCGGTGACCGGTCCCGGCCTGCGGGCCGGCACTCGGGTTGTCACGGTGGGCGCGTATGGCCTGCCGGACCGGACCGCGATCCAGATCGTCGATCCCTCGAGCGGCCAGGCCGCCCCATCACTCTCCATGGATGGTCACAAGCCATGAGCACCCCCGCACCCGCGAGCACAGGCTCGCCCTTGGGCCGGTTCGCAATCCGGCACACGATCGCCATCGCATTCATCGCGGCCGTGCTCTGTGCCGCAGGGGTATTCGCGGCCCTGAAGATGCCCTCGTCGGTGTTTCCGGCCACGGCCTTTCCGCGCATCGTCGTCAACATCGGTAACGGCATCATGCCGGCCGACCAGATGATGGCGACGATCACGCGCCCGGTCGAGCAGTCCCTGAAGAGCATTCCGGGGGTGACCTCGGTGCTCTCCACCACGACACGGGGATCGGCGATCGTCAACGTGAAGTTCGCCTGGGGCACGGACATGCATCGCGCGGAGCTCTATGTGCTCGGGCGGCTCTCCGAGATGCGCAGCGAGCTGCCGCCCACGGCGGTCACCAGCGCCGAGCGTGTCGGCTTCTCGCTGAGCTATCCGATCATCGGGATCAGCCTGACGGGACGCGACCACAACCTGATGGACCTGTGGAATACCGCCACTTACACCATCAAGCCGCTCTTTCTGCAGATCCCCGGGGTTTCCCGAGTGGAGATCGTCGGCGGTCGGGTGCCGGAGTACCACGTGGTGGTCGATCCGCTTAAGCTGCAGGCTGCGCACCTCGCGCTGCAGGACGTGACCGCCGCGCTCGGGCGCAGCAACATGGTGGCCTCCGCGGGGTTCCTGGCGCAGAACTATCGCCTGTACCTTACGACGGTCGACGGCCGGGTGTATTCGGCCCGGCAGATCGGTGACGTGGTGATCGCCGACCGCGGTGGCCATCCGATCCGCGTCCGCGATGTGGCGCGCATCGTGCGCGAACCGGCGCCGGCCTACACGAACGTTACCGCCCAAGGGCGCCCCGCGGTGTTGTTCGACATCGAGAGCCACACCAACGCCAGCACGCCCGCCATCGCGCAGGCGCTCCAAGCGCAATTGAAGTTGCTGCATCGCGCGCTGCCGCCAGACATGCACCTCGCATTCTTTTACAACCAGTCCTCGTTCGTGCGCTCATCCATCAGCAACGTCTGGGATGCCGTCATTTTCGGGCTGGTCCTCTCGGCCGTCATCCTGTACCTCTTCCTGAAGAGCTGGGGCAGCGTCTGGACGGCGATCGTCACCATCCCGATCTCAGTGCTCATCACCTTCATAGCAATGAAGCTCGCCGGCATGAGCTTCAACATGATGACGCTCGGCGGGATCGCGGCCTCGATCGGCCTCATCATCGACAACGCCATCATCGTGGTCGAGGCGATGTGCCACCGCCTTGCCCTGGGCGGCCCGCGCCTCGCGGGGATCCAGGAGGCCATGGGCAAGATCCTGCCGGCACTCGTCGGCTCGACCCTGACGCCCGTCGTGGTGTTCCTGCCCCTCATGTACCTGCCGGGGCTCGCCGGGGTGTTCTTCCGCGCCCTCGGAATGACCATGGTGGTCTCGCTCCTGGTGTCGCTGCTGCTGGCGGTGACCCTGACGCCTTCACTGGCCGCCTGGCTGATTCGCGGCGGCAAGCAGGTCGGCGAGGAAGGCGGCTTCATCTTGAGGCCCATCCTGCGCGCCTACGAGGGCGCCATGCGCTGGTCCTTGCGGCATGCCGGGCTGACGCTGCTCGCCTGCGCCGCGATCGCAGTCGGCGCGGTCTTCGTTTACGGGCGGTTGCAGACGGGCTTCCTACCCAAGTTCGATGAGGGCGGCTTCAATATCGACTACGCGGCACTCCCGGGCACGAGCCTGGCCGAGTCCTCGCGGGAGCTCGACGAGGCCGAGCGGCTCATCCGCGCCGATCCCGACGTGCAGGCGTATTCGCGCCGGCTCGGCACTCAGCTCGGCCCCTTTCTCGCCGAGCCCAATGTCGGCAGCTTCCTGATCAAGCTCAAGCCCGACCGCAAGCACACCACCGAGCAGGTGCTCGATCGCCTGCGCGCCGAGTTCGACCAGCGCTTCCCCATGATCCGCTGGGACTTCAAGGGCTTCCTCACGGACCTGGTCGGTGATCTGCAGCTCGCACCCTATCCGGTCGAGATCCGGCTCTTCTCCCCGGACCTCGGCTGGCTCGAGAAGACCGCACCACGGGTCGAGGCGCAGATCAAGAAGATCCCGGGCCTGGTCGATACCTTCGACGGTCTGGTGGTCAGCGGTCCCACCATCGACCTGCGGGTGCGACGTGCGCAGGCCGAGCGCTTCGGGCTGACGACGCAGGACATCGCCGATGCGGTCAAGAACGCCCTGCTCGGCAGCACCTCCTCGTACGTGCTGCACGGCGATCGGGTCGTGGACGTGCGCGTGCTCGCCGCACCGAGCAGCGTCGATCGCTTCTCGGCCCTGGCCGATCTGCCGATCCGCACGCCGACGGGCGCGCTCGTCAGGCTCAGCCAGGTGGCGACCGTACAGGAGCGGTCCCATGAGGTGGAATTGAATCGCGACAATCTGCGCCAGGACGATATCGTCTCGGCGCGTTTGCAGGGCATCGACCTCGGCACCGCGGTGCGCGAGGTGCGCGCCACGCTGGCCAAGGACAGTTGGCTGCCGCCCGGCAGCGTCCAGTTCGCCGGACTCTATCGGCTGCAGCAGCAGTCGTTCCAGAACCTCATGGCCGTGCTGCTCGCCGCCATCCTGCTCGTGTTCACGGTGTTGGTGATCGAATTCCGCTCCTTCCACGAGCCGATCGCGATCGTCTTCGGCGCGGTGCTCGCGCTCTTCGGGGCGATGGTGGGGCTCTGGGTGAGCGGCATCACATTGAACATCGTGTCCTACCTCGGCGCGATCATCGGCGTCGGCATCGTCGCCAAGAACGGCATTCTCGTGCTCGATTATTGCCGGCAGCTTCGCTCCGAGGGCGTGGAGCTTGTCGAGGCGCTGGTGCGTGCCGGCCATCGCAGGCTCCGGCCGGTGCTCATGACCTCGCTCGCCGCAGCGCTCGGCATGCTGCCGCTCGCCTACGGCGCCGGCGCCGGCGCGCAGATGCTGCAGCCGCTCGGCATCACCGTCATCGGCGCGCTGTGCTTCTCCGTGCTGCTATCGCTGATCGCCACACCGGTGGTGTATTACCTGCTCATCAGACTGCACGAGAGATACATCGCGAGGCACCCCAACCCAGGTTCGCTCCCGGAGGAGGCGCTCGGTTGACGACATCTCATAAAAGGGGGGACGCGCCGATTACGACCGCCATCAGCAGGATGGCGCCTCGGCCAAGATGAAGTGCAAGTCCTGAGTTCCCACCGTGCCGGAGTCTCGCACGGCGAGGCCGGCGCCGGCCAGGAGCTCGAGAAGCTCGCTCAGACCGACGGCACCATGGCCGCGATGGAAGTGACCGAGGATTCCCGTCGCTTTGTGCGTGGATCTGGCGAACTCGATGACAAGCACCCGGCCGCCAGGCTTGACGACGCGCCGGCGCTGGCTGCGGCGGATGTCGGCATCGCCATGGGCAGCGGCACCGACATCGCCATGGAAAGTGCGCAGGTGACCCTGGTCAAGGGCGAGCTGACCGCGATCCTGCGCGCCCGCGCCCTGTCGCGCGCCACCGTGCGCAACATCCGCCAGAACCTGTTCTTCGCCTTCGTCTACAGCAGCATCGGCATTCCGGTCGCGGCCGGGGCGCTGTATCCGTTCTTCGGCGTGCTGCTGTCGCCGGCGCTGGCCGCGGCGGCGATGAGCCTGAGTTCGGTGTCGGTGGTCAGCAACGCTTTGCGTCTACGGCGGGTGACGCTGCGCTGAGCCCGCGCCGGCCGACGCTGCGGACTGCTGCAGCGCAGGAGCGTCGGCCTGGCGCCGTGTCCATAATCGCGGCTCGCGCCGCTGCGCGCGCCATCCCAGAACAGGAGCGTTCCATGCCCGCACATCCCCGTCGTCATGCCCTCGCGCTGGCGGTTCTCGCCGCCGTGATCGCCGCGCCCGCGCTGGCTGCCGCGCCGCTGCAGTATCCGCCGGCGCGTCGCGACGCCATCGTCAACGACTATTTCGGCGACAAGGTGCCGGCGCCCTACCAGTGGATGGAAAAGCTCAACGCTCCGGCGCTGAAGACGTGGATAGGCGAGGAGAACGCGCTGACCCATCGCTATCTCGAACACGTTGCCGTGCGGCCGTGGATCGAGCAGCGCCTGACCCGGCTGTGGAACTACGCCAAGGAAGGCGTGCCGCTGCAGGCCGGCAGGTTCCTGTTCTTCAGCCGCAACAGCGGTCTGCAGAATCAGTCTCCTGTGTACGTGCAGCAGGGCGCGGGCGGCACGCCGCGCGAACTGCTGGATCCCAATACGCTTTCGCCCAACGGCAACATCGCGCTGCTGGACTGGCAGCCCTCCGAGGACGGCCACTACCTGGCCTACGGCCTCTCGCAGGGCGGCTCGGACTGGGAGACCCTGCACGTGATGGATGTGGCTAGGGGCAAGACTTTGTCCGACACGGTGCGGTGGGTGAAGTTTTCCGGCATCGCCTGGACGCGCGACGGCAAGGGCTTTTTCTACTCGCGCTATCCGGCGCCGCCGCCGGGCGAGGCCATCAGCGACCGTGTCGAGAACCAAGCGCTGTATTACCACCGTCTGGGTACGCCGCAGTCCGATGACGCGCTGATCTACAAGCGTCCCGATTTGCCGGAGTGGATCATCGGCGGCGAGGTGAGCCACGACGGACGCTTTTTGTTCATCAGTCTGGTCAACGGCACCGCCAACCGCAACGAACTGTTCGTCAAGGATCTCGGCGCCGCTGCCGCGCCCAGGCTGGATGCGCCCATCAAGCCGCTGTTCACCAAGAACGACGCCGTGTATCAGCCCATCGGCACCGTCGGCGACACTGTGTACCTGCAGACCACGCTGAATGCGCCGCGCGGGCGCATCGTGGCGTTCAACGTCGCGCATCCGCAGGCGGCCGACTGGCGCACGGTGGTGCCGCAGACGGGGGCCGTCATCCAGTCCGCCAGCCTGGCCGATGGTCGCGTGCTGGTGAACAAGCTCAAGGACGTCAAGAGCGAACTGGATCTCTACGCCGCTGACGGCAAGCACCTGGCCACGCTGCCGTTGCCCACGCTGGGCAGCGTGGGCGGGGTGAGCAGCCATGTGGACAGCACGCACGTGTACTACGCGTTCACCAGTTTCCTGTATCCCACCACCATCTACGGCTACGACGTCGCCGACGGCAAGACGCGCACCGTGTTCAAGCCCGACGTGCCTTTCGATCCCAGCCGCTACGAGACGGTACAGGTGTTCTACCGCTCCAAGGACGGCACCCGCATTCCGATGTTCCTGACCTACCGCAAGGGTCTCAAGCGCGACGGGCTCAATCCGACGCTGCTGTACGCCTATGGCGGCTTCGACATCAGCATCACGCCCAGCTTCTCGCCCACGTTGCCGGTGTGGCTGGAACTGGGCGGCGTGTACGCCGTGGCCAATATCCGTGGCGGCGGCGAGTACGGCGAGGCCTGGCACAAGGCCGGCATGCTCGGCAACAAGCAGAATGTGTTCGACGACTTCGCCTGGGCCGCCAAGTGGCTGGTCAAAAACCGCTACACCGAGGTCAAGCGTCTGGGCATCCAGGGTTATTCCAACGGCGGCCTGCTGGTGGGCGCCAGCATCACCGAGCGCCCGCAGTTGTTTGGCGCCGCCTATGCCGGCGCGGGCGTGATGGACATGCTGCGCTACCAGAAGTTCTCCGGTGGCGCGCTGTGGGCGCCCGAATACGGCACCGCGGACGTCAAGAAGGACTTCGAGTGGCTGATCAAGTATTCGCCGGTGCAAAACGTGCGTGCCGGCACCTGCTACCCGCCGACCATCATCACCACCGCCGATCATGACGATCGCGTGGTGCCCAGTCATTCGTACAAGTTCGCAGCAGCCCTGCAGCACGCGCAGGCCTGCGCCAATCCCATCCTGCTGCGCGTGGAAACCGACACCAGCCACAATTACATGCCCACCGACAAGCGCATCCGGCAGAGCGCCGACATCCTGGCGTTCATGGCCAACAATCTCGGCGTGGCCACGGCGCCGGAGGGCGCGCCGCACGCTGGGCCGGGCGGCAAATAAGACACGGCGCGCGGCGGTCGGAACCGGCGGCTCCGCGCGTTGCGCGGGTGCGCCCGCGTCTTGATGCGCGCGGAGCACCCCCGCCCGGACTTCCGGGATGCCTCGGGCGCTGCTTGCCGATTTCTCTGTCGCCACGCTCGATGCGGCCATCGCGTATGGCGCGCGTCGCTCCTGCTTTGGGCCGCGGACTGTTTCTTCTTGGATTCTTTCAGCAGACCGCGTGGATATGGTCTTGTCTGATGGCGTGTCTCACGGACCGTTCGCAGTGCGCGTCGTGTCGACCAGACGCGTGTCGGTGACCCGCAAACCGAGGGTTTCGGCCGCTTGCCGCCACGCCTCGGCCCATGCGTCACGCGCCGCGCCCGGTGTGCCGGGATGCACGCGCACGATGTGCGCGATGCCCTGCTGGCGGATGATCGCGCACAGCTGACTGCTGTCTGGGTCGGTGACGACGCTACCGTCGACCTTCAGGCCGTGTTGTTGCGCAAGGCGTGCCATGGCCACCAGATCCTCGGCTACTTTGTCGGCGGGCAGCGGCGTCCAGCCGGGTGCGGCATCGGCGGGCGGCGCTTCGCTGGCGCCGATGATATACAGCGTATTGTGGTGTTCGCCGGCGATGCGCAGTGCTTCCATCAGGCATTGCTCGCTGCTGTTCTCGCGGTCGTACAGCATTCCGACCTTGTTTGCTGCGTGATTGGGCATGGCATGCTCCGTTGGCGCGTCGAGACGCGGGGGGAGGACGCAGGCGTCACAGGGCGCAACGGCGTAGACGCGGACGAATGCCATCGTCCGGATCGAATCCGGTGGCGCTCGCGCTCTACTCCGCGCTGCGCGACGCGGTCAGCCGGTGTGACCGCGCGTGCTTGCGGTTAGTTCCCTGCGGCATACCGCCGCGCGCGCCGCGTCAACACCGCCGCGACCGCCAACACCAGTGCCACGGTTCGTAGGCGATGCCGTGGCGGTTGCCGCGCGGGTACGACAGGACGAAGCCGTGGCGGCGCGCGTGGCGAGTCAGCCAAGCGAAAGCCGGCGAGTGCTCGAAGTCCTCTTCCAGCGCGGGGAAGCCGGGCGTGGTCAGATCCAGTGCGCGGCCGCTGTGGTGCTCGCTGTAGCCGGGCGCGGCGCTGACGGCGAGGATGGCGCCCATGTCTAGGCCGCGCTCGCGTTTGCGGTGGATGATGCCGAGCTGGTACTCGAAGGAGCGCCAGGCCGAAACCACTTCCAGCGTGATGCCCTCGCGCGCCGCGCTGCGGCGCAGGCGCAGGAACGCTGCAGCCGCGCGCGGCCGCAGCCAGGCTGGACGCTGCTGCGTATCCAGTCCGATGCTGGACAGCCGTGCCGGTTCGCGCTGCGGACGCAGGTGCCGGCTGCGGCCATAGTCCGCGGGGACACCCAGGCCCTGCGCCTGCGTCAGCACGCGTGCGCGGACGGCTGGACCGGAGGTGATGGGTGCGGGCGGTGCCGGCATCCGTGCATCATCGCGCAGGCGCAGATGACACGCACTCCCGCGGCGCGCGGACGCACGGTTCGCGCAGATGTGCGATCAGGCCGCGGTCGGCCGCAGGAAGAATCCGGCGATCTGCCGCTGCGGATTGCAGGCCACCTGCGCGTCCAGCATGGTCTTGCTGAACTGCATGGGCGTGATCACTACGTCCATGCCGTTGACCTGCATGGTCTGTACGTTGCCGCGCGATTTGAAATCGCCGAAGTTTTGCTGCACCTGTTTCCAGAGTCGGGCAAGCTTGTCGGGCGGCAGCGCGCTGCGCATGTCGTTGTCGAAGGCCTTGGACGCAGACTTGCTGTCGCCATGCAGCAGCGCGTCGAGCATCTGTTGCGACAGGGCTTGGCATTGCTCGCCCTGGGTCGCATCGGCGGCGCGCACCGGCGTGGCCGTCACGATCGACAAACCGAGAGCGAGTGCGGCGGCTGCTGCGGTCGAGCCCAATACTGCACGTTGCGTCTTCACCGTCATCGATCTGCTCCCGTATGGAAAGCCAAGCTGTCCGGCGGCACCGGAGAGTGCGACATTGCGCCGCAGGCCCAAAGCTACGCTGGCGTCCGGGTGCGCGGCAAGCATGACTTGCGCTGCATAGCAACATGCGCGTTGGGCGTGCGGGGTGACGCGCGGGCGCGGATCGAAATCCAGCATGCCGCGCGTGCCGCCGGTGGGGCTTCAGGACAGCGGCGGTCCGAGCCGCTTCAGCAGCAGTTGCGCGAAGGCGAGGCGCGCCGTGCTGTCGGGTAGCGGCGCCTGGGTGATGCGCAATTTGTCCTGGCCATCGAGCCGGTAGGCGCGCGGCTCGCGCTGGATCATGCGGATGATCTTCAGCGGATCGACGGCCGGCTGTGCGCGGAAATGCACGCGGCCGCCGTTTTCGCCCAACTCCAGCTTGCGGATGCCGAGCGCGTTGGCGGCCAGTTTCAGCTCGGCCGCGGCGATCAGGTCACGTGCCGGCTGCGGCAGCAGGCCGAAGCGGTCGATCATCTCCACCTGCAGCTCGCGCAGCGCGGCCGGCGTCGGCGCGCTGGCGATGCGCTTGTACAGGGTGAGCCGCGCGTGCACATCGGGCAGGTAGTCATCCGGGATCAGCAGCGGCGTGTGCAGCTCGATCTCGGCCTCGTGTTCGGCGCTGAGCGTGTAATCGGGCACCTTGCCCTGGCGCAGCGCGCGCACGGCACGTTCCAACAGTTCGGCGTACAGCGCGAAGCCGATGGCCTCGATCTGGCCGGACTGCTCCTCGCCCAGCAGTTCGCCAGCGCCGCGGATTTCCATGTCGTGTGTGGCCAGGGTGAAACCGGCGCCCAATTCCTCCATCGAGGCCAGCGCGTCCAGGCGCTTTTCGGCATCGCCGGTCAGCGCGGCGCGTTCAGGCACGATCAGGTAGGCGTAGGCGCGGTGGTGCGAACGGCCGACGCGGCCGCGCAGTTGGTGCAGTTGCGCCAGACCGAAACGGTCGGCGCGGTTGACCAGGATGGTATTGGCGGTGGGAATGTCGATGCCGGATTCGATGATGGTGGTGCATACCAATGTGTTGAAGCGCTGGCGGTGGAAATCCAGCATCACGCTTTCCAGCTCGCGCTCCGGCATCTGGCCGTGGGCGATGCGGGTGCGCGCCTCCGGCACCAGCTCGGCCAGCTCGCGCTGCATGCGCTCGATGCTGTCGACTTCGTTGTGCAAAAAATAAATCTGCCCGCCGCGCGCCAGTTCGCGCTGGAAGGCTTCGCGGATCAGCGCCGCGTCCCAGGGGGTGATCACGGTTTTCACCGCCAGGCGCTGCGATGGCGGCGTGGCGATGATGGACAGATCGCGCATGCCCATCATCGCCATGTTCAGCGTGCGCGGAATCGGCGTGGCGGTTAGCGTCAGCAGGTCGACCTCGGCGCGCAGGCGCTTGAACTGTTCTTTGTGGCGCACGCCGAAGCGGTGCTCCTCATCGACGATCACCAGCCCGAGGCGCGCGAATTTGACGTCGCTCTGCAGCAGACGGTGGGTGCCGATGACGATGTCGGTCTCGCCCTTGGCCAGGCGTGCCAACACGTCCGCGGCGTCACCGCGTGACTGGAAGCGCGTCAGCGCCTCGATGCGGATCGGCCAATCGGCCATGCGGTCGCGGAAGTTCTGCCAGTGCTGCTGCGCGAGCAGCGTGGTCGGCACCAGCACCGCGATCTGGCGGCCGGCCAAGGCCGCCACGAAGGCCGCGCGCAGCGCCACCTCGGTCTTGCCGAAGCCGACATCGCCGCAGACCACGCGGTCCATGGGCCTGGGTGCCGCGAGGTCGGCCAGCACGGCGTCGATGGCGGCCTGCTGGTCGGGCGTCTCCTCGAAGCGGAAACCGGCGGCGAACTGCGCGTACAGCGCCGGGTCCGCGCGCAATTCCACACCGCCACGCGCGGCGCGTTCGGCGTGAATGGCCAGCAGCTCGGCGGCGGCATCGCGCACTTTCTCCGCGGCCTTGCGTTTGGCGCGCTCCCAGGCGTCGCCGCCCAGGCTGTGCAGCGGCGCCAGTTCGGGTGCGGCGCCGCTGTAGCGGCTGATCAGCCCCAGTTGCGCCACCGGCACGTAGAGCTTGTCGCCCTTGGCGTACTCGATGGCCAGGAACTCGCCGGCGCTGCCACCTACGTCCAGAGCCACCAGGCCCAGATAGCGGCCGACGCCGTGGTCCACGTGCACGATGGGCGCCCCGATGGACAGCTCGGTGAGATCGCGCAGTACGGCCTCGGGGTCGCGCGCGGCGCCGCGCCGGCGGCGTTCCTGGCGCACGCGTTCGCCGGCCAGTTCCTGCTCGCTGAGCACGGTGATGCCGGTCTGCGGCAGCGCGAAGCCGGCGCTGAGCGGCGCCACAGTCAACGCCAGTCGCATGCTGTCTGACCCACGTGCGGCATGCAGGCGCAGCAGAGCGGACCAATCCGCAACATTGACGGCCTCGTGGCCGGCCGCCGCCAGCAGTTCGCGCAGCATCTCGCGGCGACCGGGCGAATCGGCGGCCAGCAGCACGGTGCCCGCGCAGGCGGCCAACTGCGCGGCCAGCGCCTGTGCCGGCGTAGCGTGCGGCTGTGCCGGGATACCTGGCACCGCGGCGATGTCCAGCGCTTGTGCGTGTTCGCTGTCGGCGGCCACCAGCTCCACACGGCGGCTGCGGTTGAGGTGCTCGCGCAGCGCCTGCGGCGGCAGGTACAGATCCGCAGGCGGCAGGATCGGGCGGGTCAGATCGTGCGCGCGTTGCGCGTGGCGCTCGCCGGTCTGCTGCCAGAAGTGCTCGACGGCGTCCATCGCGGCGGCATCCAGCACGAACACGGCGCGCGGGTCGAGATAATCGAACAGCGTCTCGGTGGCTTCGAAGAACAGCGGCAGGTAGTACTCGATGCCGGCCGGGGTGACGCCCTCGCGCAGATCCTGATAGACCGGGCAGTGGCGCACGTCGATGGGAAAGCGCTCGCGTAGGCGCGCGCGGAAGGCGCGGATGGCCTCTTCGGTCAGCGGAAACTCGCGCGCGGGCAGCAGATCGATGCGTTGCAATGCTTCCAGCGAGCGCTGCGTGTCGGCATCGAAGCTGCGCAGGGACTCGA
>JAJYQO010000020.1:34924-77545 GCA_021794575.1 Pseudomonadota bacterium
AGGCGCGCGCGGAAGGCGCGGATGGCCTCTTCGGTCAGCGGAAACTCGCGCGCGGGCAGCAGATCGATGCGTTGCAATGCTTCCAGCGAGCGCTGCGTGTCGGCATCGAAGCTGCGCAGGGACTCGATGGTCTCGTCCAGCAGTTCGATGCGGTAGGGCTGCGCAGCGCCGCTGGGATAGATGTCCAGCACCGCGCCGCGCACCGCGAACTCGCCGGGGTCGCCCACTTGCGGCACGCGCCGGTAGCCGCCGGACTCCAGGCGGCGCGTCTCCGCATCCAGGTCGAGTTTCTGACCACGCGCCAGTTGCAGGCCCGATTGCGCGAGGTATCCGCGCGGGGCCAGCCGCTGCATCAGCGTGGCCGCCGGCAGCACCAGCACGCCGCGCCGCAGGCCCGAAAGGCGGTTCAGCGTGGCGATGCGCTGCGCGACGATTTCGCCGTGCGGTGAAAACAGCTCGTAGGGCAGGGTTTCCCAGTCGGGCAGCGCCAGCAGCGGCAGGTCACCGGCGAACGCGGCCAGATCCTGCTCCAGCGCCAGCGCGCCGGCGCTGTCGGGCATCACCACTACCAACGGCGCGTCGCCGGCACGCGCGGCCTCGCACAGCGCCAGCGCCAGACCGGCGCCGGGCGGGCGCACCCAGCGCCGCCACTGGCGCGCGTCGACAGGCAATGGCGGAGTGTTCAACATCGGAGCGCGTACCGTGGGCGAAAAGCCGCGATTCTAAAGCCGGCGCCTGCGGCGCGGTTTGCCATGGAGCCGCGATTCAGCGGTGCGGGTGGCGGTGGTGCAGATCGGGCACGTGCGCGTGGTTGTGCTCGAGTCGCTCATGGGCGTGCGGATGCGTGTGTGGCTCGCGGCCGTCCCACGCAAAGTCGTGCGTGTGCTGATGGTGCACATCGTGGCGGTGGCGGTGCTCGTGCAGCAGTTCCTCGTGCACGTGCCGGTGCGCGTGACGCTCGCTGAGATGCAGCCATACGCCGCAGGCCATCAGCGCGCCAGCCACCCAGAACGCGGCGCCGGGACGCTGCATGAAGATCAGCAGCGAGACGCTGGCGCCCAGGAACGGCGCGGTGGCGAAGTAGGCGCTGGCGCGCGCTACGCCGAGGCCCCGCAGCGCGAGCACGAACAGCGCGAGACTGATGCCGTAGCCGGCGCAGCCCAGCGCGGCCGCGGCCAGCGCGGGCAGCGCCGCGGGCATGCGCATGCCCATGGCGATGGCGATGGCGATGTTGACCGCGCCGGCCACGCCGCCCTTGAGCGCCGCGATGTGTACCGGATCGGCGCCTGCGATGGGACGGGTGAGATTGTTGTCGATCGCCCAGCACAGGCAGGCGCCGGCGATGGCCAGGGCGCTCCATGGAACACCGGCACCGGGCATGCTGTGCACGGACAGCAGCAGACTGGCGACCACGATGGCGAGCATGCCGGCGAACACGCGCCGATCGACGTTCTCCTTGAACACGAACCACGCCAGCAGCGCGGTGAACACCGTTTCGAGATTGAGCAGCAGCGACGCGGTCGAAGCCTGGGTGTGCGCCAGTCCGATCATCAGCAAGACCGGCCCCAGCACGCCGCCGAACAGGATCGCGCCGAGCAGCCAGGGCAAGTCGTGCCGCCGCAGCGGGGCTTCCTGCGTGCGTGCGCGCCGGACTCGGCGCAACAGCAGCCACAGCGACAGCCCGGCCCCGGAACCCGCGTACAGCAAGCCGGCCAGCAGCACCGGCGGGATCGCGCCGCCCAGCAGTTTGGCCAGCGGCGTGCTGATGCCGAACAGCGCGGCCGCGACCAGCGCCTGGATGATGCTGCGCGATGCGGTGTGTTTCTGGTTCATCGCTGTGCCGCCGGGTGCTAGCGCGCGAACACCAGGCGCTGTCCGCGCATGCTGTCGATCACCCGCGCGCCATCGTAAGCGAGTCGGCCATTGAGAAACGTGGCGGCAATCGAGCTGCGCAGTGTCTCACCCTCGAACGGCGACCAGCCGCACTTGGACAACACCTCGGCGCGCGTGACCGTATGCGGTCGCAGCGGATCGACCAGCACCAGGTCCGCCCAGTAGCCTTCGCGCAGGAAGCCGCGTTCGGCCACGTCGAAGCGCAGCGCCGGCGCATGGCAGGTCGCCTCGACCACGCGTTGCAGCGTCAGCAGGCCGTCGAACACGCGCTCCAGCGCGATCTGCAGCGCGAACTGCACCAGCGGCAGCCCGCTGGGCGCGTGTTCGTAGTCCTGCGCCTTCTCGCTGTCCAGATGCGGGGCGTGATCGGTGGCCAGCACGTCGATGCGGCCCTCAGCCAGAGCCTGCACGATGGCGTCGCGGTCGGCGGCGGTCTTGATGGCCGGGTTGCACTTGATGCGGTTGCCCAGACGCGCGTAGTCGGTATCGCAGAAATGCAGGAAGTGCGCGCAGGTCTCGGCGGTGATCTGCTTGCCGGTGACCGGTCCGGGCGCGAACAGCGCCAGTTCGTCGGCGGTGGAAATGTGCAGCACGTGCAGGCGCGTGCCGTGGCGTCGCGCCAGCTCGATGGCCAGGCGCGTGGACTTGATGCAGGCCTCGCGCGAGCGGATCAGCGGATGCTGCTCGAGCGGGATGGCATTGCCGTAGCGCGCGCGCGCGGCAGCGAGGTTGGCCTCGATGGTGGGCGTGTCCTCGCAGTGGGTGATCACCGGCGTCGGCGCGTTGGCGAAAATGCCTTCGAGCGTGTGCGGGTCGTCCACCAGCATGTTGCCGGTGGAGGCGCCCATGAACACCTTCACCCCCGGCGCGCTGCGCGGGTCGAGGCGTTTGATGTGCTCGAGGTTGTCGTTGCTGGCGCCCATGTAGAAACCATAGTTGGCGCGGCTGACCTCGGCGGCGCGCGCGTACTTGGCTTCCAGGCGTTCGGCGTCCAGCGCCGGCGGGCGCGTGTTGGGCATGTCCATGAAGCTGGTGATGCCGCCGGCCAGGCAGGCGCGCGACTCGTGCTCGATGTCGGCCTTGTGGGTCAGGCCCGGCTCGCGGAAGTGCACCTGGTCGTCGATCATGCCCGGCAGCAGCCAGCGCCCGCGCGCCTCCAGCACCTGCTCGCCCGGTTCGACGGCCAGTTGCGGAGCGATGCGCGCGATGCGGCCGTCGCGGATGCGCAGGTCGCCGTGGTGGCGGCGGCCTTCGTTGACTAGTTCGGCGTCACGGATCAGCCAGCGTTCGCTCATGGTCGGAATCCTTGGGATGGCAGCGGGACAGATGGAAGTGCGCGGGTACCGGATCGAGTCCGCCGCTGCATAATGGCTGGCAGCGCAGGATGCGCCAGCCAGCCAGCAGGCCGCCGCGCAGCGCGCCGTGGCGCGCGATGGCCGTGCGCGCATAATCCGCGCAACTGGGATGGAATCGGCAGCGCTGGCCCAGCAGCGGACTCAGCAGCCGCTTATATAGCGCCAGCAGGGCGAGCAGGAGGCGGGTCACGCCAGAAAACACCGGAAGCGGCCAGCGCGTGCGGCGACGCGCGTGTTGCCGGGGCAGGGTGACTAGGCTATAACACGCCGCCTTCGAGCCACAACCGCCGAAGTTCGCGGTCACGAAGCCCGCCCGCACGAGCAGACGCGCGGCATGCACCGCACGTCCACGGGGAGTAGATGATGAAAACGCACAAGTCCGCAGCCAGCAAGAAGCCCGCCGGCAAGTCCGCCAAAGCCGCCAAGCCCGTCAGGACGGCCAAGCTCGCGAAGCCCGCCGCCAAGCCCGGCAAGGCCGCCAAGCCGGCCAAGCCCAGCGCGCCATTGCCGCGTGCGAAGCCGGTCAAGGCCATCAAGATGGCGAAGAAACCGGCCAAGCCCGTCAAAGGCGCCAAGCCGGTCAAAACCGCCAAGTCCACCAAGCCCGTCAAACCTGTCAAGTCGGCGGGTAAGGCCGTTCGGCCCGTGCGCGCCGGCGTGGCGAAGCCCGTGGCCAGGCCAGTCAAGCCCGCGCGCAAGCCTGTTCCGCACAAGCCCGCCGCCAAGGCGGCAACGAAGCCGGCGCGGCCGGCAGCCGCCGTCAAACCCGTGCCATCCAGTGCCGTCAAGCTTCCCCAGGCCAAAACGGTCAAACCCGCAGCAAAGCCCAGCAGCAGCGTGAATCCGAACATCAAGCCCCCGCCGGTCAAATCCCTGGACGACGTCGCGCTGACCCGCGACGACGGCCGCTATGCGCTTCCCGCCACCACCGTCATCGAGCTGCCCAAGGGCTACAAGCCCAAGGCCAGCGAGGAGTACATGAATCCGCGCCACTTGGCCTACTACCGCAACAAGCTGCGCGATTGGCGCGAGCAGCTGGTGGAGGAGTCGCGACAGACCATGGACAACCTGCGCGAGGAAGTGCGCGACGTCGGCGATGATGCCGAGCGCGCCACGCGCGAAACAGAAAATTCGCTCGAACTGCGCACACGCGACCGCTACCGCAAGCTGATCGCCAAGATCGACAAGGCATTGCGCCGTATCGAGGAAGGGCGCTACGGCTTCTGCGAGGAAACCGACGAGGAGATCGGCCTGGAACGCCTGGAGGCGCGCCCGATCGCCACGCTTAGCCTCGACGCACAAGAGCGTCGCGAGCACCTGCAGAGGCAGATCGGCGACTGAAGCCGCACGCCGGCGCGCGCATTGTCCGGCATGCACCGCGCAATTCGCGAGACGTGTCGCTTATATGGATGCGCGTGGCTGATCAGCCGCGCGCGCCGCGCGTCCAGTCCAGGATCGCGCGCACCGCGCGCAGGCAATCGGTGTGCCGGTTGTACAGCGGCACCGGCGCCAGCCGGATCACGTCCGGCTCGCGCCAGTCGCCGATCACACCGTGCGCGATCAGATGCGCGAACAGCGAACGCCCCGCCTCGCGCCCGGCGCGCACGCGCAGGCTGAGCTGGCAGCCGCGCTGGGATTCGTCGCCGGGAGTCAGGATCTCGATAATGTTCGCCGCATGCGTGCACAGCAGTTCATCGAGATAGCCGGTCAGGCGCAGTGCGCGCGCGCGCAGTGTCGGCATGCCGATGTTGGCGAACGGTGCCAGACTGGCATGCAGCGGAGCCATGGCCAGGATCGGCGGATTGGATAATTGCCAGCCGCGCGCGCCCTGCTCGGGCACGAACTCCGCTGCCATCTGGAAACGTGTGGCCTGCGCATGGCCCCACCAGCCGGCCAGGCGCGGTCGCTGCGCGTGGTGCGCATGCACGAACACGCCACCCGGCGCGCCCGGACCGCCGTTGAGGTATTTGTAGCTGCACCAGGCGGCGCAATCGACGTTCCAATCAGCCAGTCGCAGCGGCACGTTGCCGACGGCGTGCGCCAGGTCGAAACACACCATCGCGCCATGGCGGTGCGCCAGTTCGGTCAGCGCGGCGACGTCGAACACCTGGCCGTTGCGGTACTGCACGCCGGGCAGCAGCGCCAGCGCGATGCGGTCGCCTTGCCGCGCGAAGACTTCGGCGAACGCGGCGGTTGCGAACAGCCCCTGCGCATCCGGCGCGACCTCGATCAGCGCGTCCTCGCCCAGCCCGCGCCAGGCCAGGTGCGAGACGGCCACGTGGTGGTCGGACGGAAACGCCCCCTGCTCGATCAGAATGGCGCGGCGCGCGCCATGCGGCCGGTAGAAGCTGGACAGTAGCAGCTGCAGATTGACGCTGAGCGCGTTCATCACCACCACGTCCGCGGGGGCGGCGCCGACGATGGGCGCGAGCATCTGCTGCAGTTCGTCCTGCACATCCAGCCAGGGATGCATGCCTTCGAAGTGGCCCTCCACGGCGCGCGTGGCCCACTGGTCCAGTTCGGCATCCAGCGCGGCACGCGCGGCGCGCGGCTGCAGGCCCAGCGAATTGCCGCAGAAGTACGCCTGTTCGCCCGTGCCGTGCGGTGGAATCAGGAACGCGTCACGGCAGGCGCTGAGCGGGTCGGCGGCATCCAGCGCCAGCGCGCGCGGTTCCTCGGCGTCCAGCGCGGCGGGAGCCACGCTCAGCCGCCCGCCTGCAGGCTGGCGGCGATGCTGTCGCAGCCGCGGTCGAAGTCGACGACCCATGCGGCATCCACTTCACTGCGCTCGGGGCGCAGGCAGCGCAGCTGCACGCCGTCGTGGCCCTTGAGGTAATAGCGCTCGCTGTAGCGCATGGGCACGCCGCTCTCCATCGCCTTGTAGCGCACCACGCTGCTGTCCATGCCACCGCTGACGGCCTGGTAACCGGGCAACTGGTGGCTGTGCTGCACACGCTGGTTCACCCACTGCTTGAAGGCCTCGACGCTGGCCATGTGTTCGACGGTGATGGTGGCGCGCGCCAGCACGCGCTGACCCACCGGGAACGTGTTGGGTACCTGGAAGGCCATGAACTGCGGATTACCGCTGACCTGCATCATGATCTGCGGCCAAGCGTCGGGTGCCCGGAAGCGCACGCGGCCGTCGGCCAGTTGGTAATCGGCTGCGTGGGCGCTAACGGCAGCCAGCAGCAGCATGCAGATCAGGATGCGGGCGCGGCGCGAATGCGACAGGCTCATGGGGGTTTCTCGATCAGGGGACGCGGCGCAGTGTAATGCGCGCCGCGGCACGCGCGGGGCGTGCTGCATATCGGACCGTTTCACTCGTCCGTCGCGGCGGCGGCCAGAGTCGTGCGCAGCGACTGCAGCGCATCGGCCAGGCGCTGCGCATCCAGGCCGCTGCGGGCCGGTGCCTCGACCGTTGCAACCGGCAGGTCGGTGCCATGATCGAGATGGCGCGCGCAATGGTCGAGTTCGGCGGCGGCCTGCAGCAGCCAGCGCGATGCGCCGGGCGCGGTGCGCCGCGTGGCGGGCAGCAGCTCCAGATTCATGGCGCTGCGGATCAGACGATTAGCGTGCGCGAACACGCGCTCGGCACGCATACGCAGCGCAGCCGTGACGAAGGGCTCGCCGCGCAGGCGCTCCAGCGAGGCCAGCGCATTGATGCGCGCGCGCCTCGAATCACTGCGCGCGTGCGCCAGCCGCTGCGCGTCGGCGCCGGCCAGCGCGCGCAGGTAGGCGGCATAGCTGGAGAGCATGTCGGCCAGTGCCGGTTGGATGCGCGTGCGTTCCCAGGTCGGCCACAACAGGTAGCCGAGCAGCGCGGCGGCGCAGGCCAACAGCGTCGCGATCAGGCGGTCGTGCATGGATTGTGCGGCCGGCTCGCCGGCCAGGTCCAGCAGAATCACCACCGCACCGGTCAGCGCCGCCACCGCGCTGGTATAGCTGGCATTGGCCAGCCAGCGGAACAGGAAGGCCAGCGCGCCGAGGAGCAGAATCTTGGCCAGCAGCGCGGGCGCCAGATGCAGCAGCAGGGTCGTCAGTAGCAGGCCCAGCACGGTACCCAGGGCGCGCTGCACGCCGTAGCTGAGCGTGGCGGCGAAGTCGGCGCGCAGCACGATGGCCAGCGTCATCGGCAGCCAGTAGCCGTGCGCCAGGCCCAGGTAGCGCTCTGCGGCCACGCCCGCCGCCAGCGCCACGCCCATGCGCAGCGCGTGGCGGAACGCAGCCGAATGCAGGTTGAATGTGGCGCGCAGTTGCGCCCAGGGGGCGTCGTCGCGCAGCGTCGCCGGCAGCGCGTGTTCGGCCGCGGTGGCGCGCAACTCGCCGGCGCTGCCGGCCCAGTTGCTGTTGCGCACGGCGCGCACCAGTGCGGACAGCAGGGCGATCGGCAGGGCATCGCCGGAATACAGCGGGGCCAGCGCGCGCTCGGCCGCGGTGTTGGCGCTGCCGGCTTCCAGCGCGACGGCGATGGCGTCGAGCACGGCGGCCAGTTGCGTCGCGGTCGCGCTGCCGCGCCATTCGGTGGTCGTGGTCTCGGCCAGCAGGTGTAGACGCAGTTGCTCGGCGGCATCCAGCAGCACCAGAAACGCCTCGCTGGCGCGTCCGCGCGCGCGGTAGCCGCCTAGCAACATGCTGCGCGCTTCCACGAACTGCTCGCTGAGCGGTGGCGCGGCATCGTGGTCGGGGCGCTGCCGTGTCAGAAGCGCCAGTTCGCGGTAGATACGCGCCAGCAGCGCGCGTTCGGGCCGGTAGCGGCCCAGTGGCCAGGCCGCCACTGCCAGCAGCATCTGCAGCAGTCCGCCGGCCAGGATCAGCACGGCGTCCTGCGAGGCGGCGCGCAGCGGCATCGGTGCGGCGCCGGCGATCACCAGCAGGATCATGCCGGTCATGCCGATGCGCGAGGCCGCCACGCCAAACTGCACCAGCAGGCCGCCGCCGAAGCCCAGCAGCAGCGCCAGCACGATCATCACTTCGCGCTGGCCGCCGAATACGAATCCGGCCCAGCCGGCGGCGGCGGCGCCCAGCGACGCCAGCGCTACGTGACTGAGGCGTTGCCGGTACGGCCCCGGTTGGTCCGAGAACATCACCACCAGCGCACCCAGCGCCAGCCAGATGCCCATGCCCAGGTGGCCGCTGCCCCATCCGGCCAGCAGCGGCAGGGTTACGCCGGCCGCGTTGCGCAGTGCAATGGCCGGCGGCACGTCCGGTCGCCTGAAGCGCAGCACGTCGCGCAGCGCGTCATGCAGTCGCCAGCGCGTCGCGTTCACGCCCGTTGACCAGTCCCGCGCGGCGCGCGCTCAGGCGCGGCCGGCGAACTCACCGGTCACGGTGCTGACCAACACCACATCGTCGATGCCGATGTAGTCGGGCACCTGGATCTCGATGCCGGTGTGCAGGCGCGCCGGCTTGGGACGCTTGGTGGCGGTGGCGCCCTTCAGCTCGGGCGCGGTCTCGACCACGCGCAGCGCCACGCTGGGCGGCAGCTGCAGGCCCACCGGCTGGTCGTCGATCAACTGCACGTAGCAGCCTTCCAGCCCCTCGGTGATGTAGCCGACGGCGCCGCCCAGCAGATCCGTGCCCAGCACGTACTGGGTGTAATCCGCAGCGTCCATGAACACGTAGCCGTCGGCGTCCTGGTACGAGTAGTTGGCTTGGCGCCGGCTCAGTTCGACCTCGCGCAGGTCGTCGTCGGCGCGCAGGGTCAGGTCCAGGCGCAGGCCGCCGGGGACGCCGTACAGGGCCATTCGGTAAGTGGTATTGCCGCCGCGCGCGGTGGGCGCGCTTTTCTCGACTTCTCGCACTTGCCAGGTTTTGCCAGCATGTTCCACGGCCATGCCGCGCTTGATTTCGGAAGCTTTCATCAGGCTGCTCGCATCACTTGGGCTGCAGCCGGATCGCGCCGTCCAGGCGGATCACGCTGCCGTTGAGGTAGCGGTTGCCGATGACGAAGGCCACCGCGTCGGCGAACTCGGCCGGCTGCCCCAGTCGCGAGGGGTAAGGCACCTGCGCGCACAGGCTCTCGTACACCGGCGCGGGCATGCCCTCGACCATCGGCGTGTGGAATACGCCGGGGGCCAGCGTCATCACGCGCACGCCGCTGCGCGCCAGCTCGCGCGCCATCGGCAGCGTCATACCGACCACGCCGCCCTTGGACGCGGAGTAGGCTGCCTGCCCGATCTGGCCCTCGAAGGCGGCCACCGAGGCGGTAAACACGATGACGCCGCGCTCGCCGTCCTCGCCCGGTGCGTTGTGCTGCATCAAGTCGGCGGCGGCTTTGGCCAGGTTGAAGCTGCCGACCAGGTTCACGCCGACGGTGCGCGCGAAGCCGGCCAGCGGCATCGGCCCGTCCTTGCCCAGCACGCGCCCGGCGCCCAGGATGCCGGCACAGGCGATGGCTACGTTGAGTCCACCCATGTGCTCGGCAGCCTGCGCGAGATTGCCCGCCACCTGCGCCTCGTCGGTCACGTCGGTGCGTAGAAAGCCTGCTGCGCTGCCCAGTTCGGCAACGACCTGCGCACCGCGCGCAGCGTCCACGTCCAGCAGATACGCGCGCGCGCCGTGGCGCAGCAGATGCTCGGCCACGGCGCGCCCGAGGCCGGAGGCGCCGCCGCTGATGACCGCCTTGACGTGGTCGAGTTGCATGACGAGCTCCGATGACTGTGCAGCCGGCGATTGTAGCCGCCGCCACGCCGCACCGATGCCCGGTCAGTCCAGGTCGCGCAGGTAGAAACGGTTGCAGCCGTGGTGGCCGGTGTCGCCCAGTGGTGCATCGATGCGCGCAAAGCCGGACTTGAGATACAGCGCCTGCGCCGCGTCCATGCCGGTGAGCGTTTCGATGTAGCAGCGGTGGAAGCCGAAATCGCGCGCGGCATCGAGACAGCGTGCCATCAGCGCGCGTCCCGCGCCCAGACCGCGCAGCGTGGGCAGGAAGTACATCTTGCGCAGCTCGCAGATGTCGGCAGCGCCGCCGGCCAGCGGCGCGACGCCGCCGCCGCCGTACACGCGGCCGCCACGTTCGACCACGAAGTAGGCACTGCGCGCCGCGGCGTAGGCATGGCTCATGAAGTCCACTTCCGGGTCGTGGATGGCGAAGCCGGCGCCGCCGGCACCGAACTCCGGCATTACCGCGCGGATGATGCCGGCGACGGCGGCGTCGTCGGCCGGCGCGATCGGCCGGATCGAGAACGGGGCGCTCATCGAACCGCCTCCGGCGCGCGCGCACGACCGACGCGGCTGCCCGTGGGGCGGCCCAACTGCATGGCCAGCCAGTGGCCGGTGGCGACCAGCGCATCGAGATCCACGCCGGTCTCGAGGCCCATGCCCTGCAGCATGTAGATCACGTCCTCGCTGGCCACGTTGCCGCTGGCGCCATGCGCGTAGGGACAGCCGCCGGTACCGGCCACCGCGGCGTCCACCACGCGCACGCCTTCTTCCAGACAGGCCAGGATATTGGCCAGCGCCTGCCCGTAGGTGTCGTGGAAGTGCACCGCCAGCGCCGACATCGGTACCGCCGCGGCCACCGCGCGCAGCATGGCGCGCGCGCGGCCTGGCGTGCCCACGCCGATGGTGTCGCCCAGCGAGATTTCCGCGCAGCCCAGCTCGAACAGGCGCGCCGCCACGCGTACCACATCGGCCACCGGCACTTCGCCCTGGTAGGGGCAGCCCAGCACGGTGGACACATAGCCGCGCACGCGCACGCCATCGACCCGCGCCTGCGCCAATACCGGTTCGAAGCGGACGATGGACTCGTCGATCGAGGCGTTGATGTTCCTGTGGTTGAAAGCTTCGGAGGCAGCCGTGAACACGGCGATGTCGCTGGCGCCGGCAAGGCGTGCCCGCAGGTAGCCCTGCAGGTTGGGTACCAGCACCGGATAGCGCACGCCGGGCTTGCGGGTCAGACCCGCCAGCACGGCCTCGGCATCGGCCAACTGCGGCACCCACTTCGGGCTCACGAAGCTGGTGGCCTCGACGGTGTCGTAGCCGCAGGCGGCCAGGCGTTCGATCAGCTCGATCTTGATGGCGCTGGGCACGATGGCCTTCTCGTTCTGCAGGCCATCGCGTGGGCTTACCTCGACCACGCGTACGTGCTCGCTCATGCCGCATCCTCCGCGAAGGCCAGCACCACACGCCGGTTGCGCGTGCCCTTGCTTTCGATCCGGCTGACGCGCAGCGCACCGATCTCGCTCGTGCGCCGTACGTGCGTGCCGCCACAGGGCTGCAGATCGGCACCGGCGATCTCCACCAGTCGGATTTGCGGCAGGTGCATCGGCGGCGTAACCGAAAGCGTCTTGATCAGATCGGGCTGCGCGGCCAGCGCCGCGCCGCTGATCAGGCGCATCGACACCGGCAGGTCGTCCTGGATGAGCCGCGCCAGTTCATGCTGGATATGCGCCGCGTCCAGCGCCGCGCCGGCCGTGTCGAAATCCAGTCGGCCGCTCTCGTGGGTGAGGTTGCCGCCGGTGACGCCGTGCCTGACGATGGCCGAGAGCAGGTGCAGCGCACTATGCATGCGCATGTGGCGGTGGCGGCGCGCCCAGTCCAGTTCCAGTGTGACCGTGCTGCCCGGCGCGGGGCGCGCGCCCGCATCGAGCAGGTGCAGGATGGTGCCACTGGCCTTGTCGCGTCGGGTGTCGGCGATGCGCAGGCGTGTGCCCTCGTCGGTAGTCAGCCAGCCGCTGTCGCCGGGCTGGCCGCCACCCAGCGGATAGAACACGCTCTGGTCCAGTTCGACGCCGCCGGCGTGCACCGCCAGCACCCGTGCGGCGCAGCCGGTACGGTAGGCATCATCGTCGTATAGCGGGTGCGTCATGGGCGATTCCACGGCAGGGCTTCAGCGATGCACCATCATGATGTGGCTGGTGCGGCATGATGCAAGCGGACGTCATGGGTCAATCCAGCCGTACCAGCACGGCATCGGCTTCGACGAACTCGCCGGCGGACACCCGCACTGCGGCCACGGTGCCGTCGCGCGGCGCGCGCAGCGCCAGTTCCATCTTCATGGCTTCCATCACCACCAGCACGCTACCGGCGTCGACCGCGGCGCCGGGCCGCGTCTGCACCAGCACCACGCGGCCGGGCATTGGCGCGTGCAGGGCGCTGGCATCGGCGTCCGCCTGCGTGGTGGCGAGGTAGGCGGCGGCGCGTTCAAACGTATGGCGTTGGGCGTCATGGTGGATCTCGACAGACGCGCCGTCATCGTGCGCCGGCAGTCGCAACGCGCGGCCATCCAGGTGCAGGCTGAGTGTGCCGTCGGCGAGACGGGCGCCGCGCGCCGCATGCACGCGGGTTGCATCGTCCAACCGCAGGTCATAATCGCCGTCGAAGCCCGTGGCCAGCACGCGCACACGCCGTACACCCGCCTGCAAGAACAGCTCGCGTGCCTCCGCGCCCTGTAGCCGCCAGCCATCGCAGCGCGCCCAGGGCGATGGATCGGCAAGCACCTCGGCATCCTGCTTCAGCAACAGCGCCACCGCGGCGGCTTGCGCGGCGGTTTCGTCCAGCGCATCGCCGGGCAGAAATTCGTTCAGAGCGCGGTCGAGGTAGCCGGTATCGATGCGCGCCTCGCGCAGTGCCGGGTGCGCGATCAGGCGCTCCAAAAAAGCGACGTTGGATTTCGGTCCGCGCACGTGGCAGTCGGCCAGTGCTTCGCGCATGCGCGCCAGCGCGCACTCGCGGTCCATATCCCAGGCGATGATCTTGGCGATCATCGGGTCGTAGTGGATGCTGACGGTATCGCCCTCGATCACGCCGGCATCCACGCGCACGTGCGGCGATGGCGCGGGCAGCGCCAGATGATCGAGCCGACCGGAGCCGGGCAGGAAACCTTGCGCGGGATCCTCGGCGTACAGACGCAGCTCGATGGCATGGCCGTGCTGCGCCGGCGTACGCTGCAGCAGGTCCGCCGGCAGCGGCTCGCCGGCGGCCACGCGCAGTTGCATCTCGACCAGATCCAGACCCAGCGTCATCTCGGTGACCGGATGCTCGACCTGCAGGCGCGCGTTGAGCTCCATGAAATAAAAACCGCCATCCACAGCCACGATGAACTCCACCGTGCCGGCGTTGCAATAGTCCAACGCCTTGCCCGCCGCGATGGCGGCTGCGCCCATGGCTGTGCGCAGCGCGGGCGTGAGGAACGGCGAGGGCGTTTCCTCCAGCACTTTCTGGTAGCGGCGCTGTACCGAGCATTCGCGCTCGTTGAGGTGGATCACGTGTCCGTGCGCGTCCCCGAGGATCTGGAACTCGATGTGACGCGGTTGTTCGATGTAGCGCTCGAGCAGCACGCGCGCGTTGCCGAACGCGCCCTGCGCCTCGCGTTGGCAGGCGGTTAGCGCGGCTTCGAACTCACCAGCTCCGCGCACGATGCGCATGCCCTTACCGCCGCCGCCGTAGGCAGCCTTGATCATCAGCGGGAAGCCGATGCTTGCGGCTTCGCGCGCCAGCAGGCCGGGATCCTGATTCTCGCCCGTGTAGCCAGGCACCACCGGCACGCCGCGGTCGGCCATCAACTGCTTGGCGCCGGCCTTGGAGCCCATGCGCCGCATGCTGGCCGCCGGCGGTCCCACGAACACCAGGCCGGCTTGCGCCACCGCTTCGGCGAAGTCGGGATTCTCCGAGAGAAACCCGTATCCCGGATGCACGGCGCCGGCGCCGCCGGCGCGCGCGGCCTCCAGAATGGCCGCACTGCGCAGATAGCTGTCCTGCGGACGCGGCCCGCCGATCGGGAAAGCCGTGTCCGCCATGCGCACGTGCTGGGCATCGCGGTCGGCCTCCGAGTACACCGCGACGCTGCGCAGTCCCAGCCGCCGCAGCGTGCGGATGATGCGGCAGGCGATTTCGCCGCGGTTGGCGACGAGCACGCTGTCGAAGGGAAAGTTCATGCGTCGTCTCCACCGATCCAGCGTGGTGGGCGCTTGTCCAGAAAAGCCTGCATGCCTTCGCGCCCCTCGGGCGAGACGCGCAAGCGCGCGATCAGCGCGGCGTTGGCGGCGTCCTGACCGGCTGCATCCAGCGCTGCGTGCCGCAACCGGCGCAGCAGCGACTTGCACGCGGCCTGCGCCTGCGGACCACCCTTGGCCAGCCAGTGCAACTGGCGCGCGCAGGCGTCATCCAGTTCATCCGCCGGCACCACGGTGTGCAGCAGGCCGATGCGTTGCGCCTCGGCGGCGTCGATCACCTCGCCGCCGAGGAACAGCCGCCGCGCATGGCGCGGCCCGACGGCAGCCACCACGTAAGGCGAGATCACCGCCGGCACCAGCCCCAGCCTGACCTCGCTGAGCGCAAATTTGGCCGTGGGCACGCCGATGGCGATGTCGCAGCAGGCGATCAGCCCCACGCCGCCGCCGTAAGCCGAACCGTTGACGCGGGCGAGGGTGGGTTTGGTGAACTCGTCCAGTACGCGCATCAATGTCGCCAGACGCAGCGCGTCGGCTTCGTTCTCGGCCTCGCCGGCGGTTGCCATGGTGCGCATCCAGTGCAGGTCGGCACCGGCTGAAAACGTGCTGCCGGCGCCGGTCAGCACCGCGGCGCGTATGCCGGAGTCGGCGTCGAGCTCGCGTAGTGCTGCTGTTAACCGCGCGACCAGGTCGTCGTCGAAGGCATTGTGCACTTGCGCGCGGGTCAGAGTCAGGTGGGCGACGGCTCCCTCGCGCGTGATTTCGAGTGGACTGGACATGCGAACTCCCGAACAGGGCGGGAATGATAGCGGGCCGGGCCATGGGGCCTTCGGCCGTCTTGTCAAAGCTAATGAGAATGGTTATTATTATCTCAGTCTCTGGAGGGATCGTCATGCCGCATCGCATCTCCATTCTCGTATCCGTTGTACTTGCGCTCGCAGCCATGGGTACTGCGCGTATTGCAGCGGCCGCGGAACCGCCGACGTTCCGACTGGCGATCGTGAACCATCGCTTCCAGCCGGCCACGCTGACGATTCCCGCCAACACCAAGGTGAAGCTGGTGGTCGAGAACCGCGACGCCACGCCGGAGGAGTTCGAGAGCAACGACTTCGACCGCGAGAAGATCATCCTGCCGAACAGCAGAGCGGTGATCTTCGTCGGTCCGCTGCCGCCGGGGCGGTACCGCTTTTTCGGCGAGTTCAACCCTGCGACGGCGCAGGGCGTGTTGCACGTGGAGTGAGGCCATGCTCGCGATTGCCCTGCTGGTCTTCCGTGAAGTGCTCGAAGCGGCACTGATCGTCTCGATCGTGGCCGCGGCGACGCGCGGCGTGCCGCGCCGCGGTGCGGCGCTCCTGGGCGGCATCGGTCTCGGCGTGCTCGGCGCACTGCTGGTGGCGCTGGGCGCCGGTCGCATCGCCGCGCTGTTCAGCGGCGTCGGCCAAGAAGTTTTCAATGCCGGCGTGTTGCTGGCGGCGGTACTGATGATCGCCTGGCATGTCATCTGGATGGCATCCCATGGGCGCGCGCTGGCGATGCAAATGCAGGACGTCGGCAAGTCGGTGCGCACGGGTGTCAGCCCGCTGACCGTGCTGATCGCGGTGGTGGCGCTGGCAGTGCTGCGCGAAGGCTCCGAGGTGGTCCTGTTCCTCTACGGCTTGCTTGCCGGCGGCGCCGGCCACCTGGGTGCGGGACTGGTGCTGGGCCTCGCGGCCGGCGTGACGATCGGCCTGCTGCTGTACTTCGGACTGCTGCGCATACCGCTGCGGCATTTCTTCGCCGCCACCAACGCGCTGCTGATCCTGCTGGCGGCCGGACTGACGGCGGACGCGGTGGCGTTCCTGGTGCAGGCCGACCTGCTACCGGCACTGGGTGAGCCGCTCTGGGACAGCTCGGCGCTGCTCAGCGAGCACTCATTGCCGGGTCAGGCGCTGCATGTGCTGGTCGGCTACAGCGCGCGGCCGGCGCCGGTACAACTGCTGGTCTGGATGACGACGGTGCTGCTGCTGGGTATCGGCATGCGTATCGCAAGCAAGGCCGCGCACAGGACGCATCCGGCATCGCCGCAACGTGCCATGACCAGCTGAGATTCCCTGTTTCGCAATCACCGCGCCCTCGTGGCGCGTCGGCTCCGTTCGCTTCGATTCCACGTCAAGGGGTACTCCGATGCATCGCAACCGATTGTTTTGCCGTCTCCATGGCCCGCTCGCCCTGCTGCTGCTCGCCTGCATTCCGGCGCTGGCACAGGCCGGCCCGGCCGAGAAGGTCTATATGCCGCAGGTCAGCTATCGCGAGTGGGAGATCGAGTTCCGCGGCGGCGCGCTCGACTGGCCCGGCAATCCGGACAACCGCGCGCAGCAGTATGTTGCCGACATCGGTTACGGCATCGCACCGCGCTGGTTCACAGAACTGGCCGTGTTTTATGCCAAGACTCCGGGCGGCGCTGCGCGGGTCGAGGGCTACGAATGGGAAAACGTATTTCAGCTGACCGAGATCGGCGAGCATTGGATGGACGTCGGTCTGTTCGCGGAATTTGCCCACGACCGCTTGGAGAAAAAAAACTACGTCGAGCTGGGGCCAATGTTCCAGAAGGAATTCGGCCGTGCCTTGGTCAACCTCAATCTGCTGTTCAAACACGGACTCGCCCGTGACCGCGAGCCCGGCACCGAGTTCGAGTATGCCTGGCAGTGGAAGTGGCGCGGCAATGCGTCGTTCGAGCCGGGGCTGCAGGGCTTCGGCTCGTTCGGCCGCATCGGCGCACTGCGTGTGATCGAGAACAAGATCGGCCCGGCATTCTTCGGCCGCATGCTGCTGGGTGGTGGACGGGCCCTGAAGTACGACGCCGCGCTGCTGTTCGGTACGGTCAACGGCTCGCCTGATCGCACATTGCGCTTTCAGCTTGAATACGAGTTTTTCTGAGCGGCTCGGCGGCAGCGCACCGCTTCGGTACTGGCGAGCACCGCCGAGTCCGGATGGTGCTATAGACGAAATATGCCGAAGCGCGTCGGCTCGATCGCGGCGTTCATGCTGGCGGCCAGCGCCAGCGCCAGCACGCGGCGGGTATCGGCCGGATCGATGATGCCGTCGTCCCAGAGCCGCGCGGTGGCGTAGTAAGGGTGGCCCTGGCGTTCGTACTGCTCGCGGATGGGTGCCTTGAAGGCTGCCTCCTCATCGGCGCTCCACGTACTGCCCTGCGCTTCCAGACCGTCGCGGCGCACGGTAGCCAGCACGCCGGCCGCCTGCTCGCCGCCCATCACGCTGATGCGTGCGTTGGGCCACATCCACAGGAAGCGGCCGCCGTAGGCGCGTCCGCACATGGCGTAGTTGCCGGCGCCGAAGCTGCCGCCGATCACTACGGTGAACTTGGGCACGTTCGCGCAGGCCACAGCAGTAACCATCTTTGCGCCGTCCTTGGCGATGCCGCCGTTTTCGTATTTCTTGCCCACCATGAAGCCGGTGATGTTCTGCAGGAAGACCAGCGGCACGCTGCGTTGCGCGCACAGCTCGATGAAGTGCGCGCCCTTCAGCGCCGATTCGGAGAACAGGATGCCGTTATTAGCGACGATGCCTACCGGAAAGCCTTCGATGGCGGCGAAGCCGGTTACCAGGGTCTTGCCGTAGCGCGCCTTGAACTCGTGGAAATCGGAATCGTCGATCAGTCGCGCGATGATCTCGCGCACCTCGTAGGGCTTGCGCGTGTCCGGCGGCACGATGCCGTACAGCTCCTCCGCCGGGTAACGCGGCGGATGCGGCGCCTGCGGTGGCCGCGGTGCGGGGCCGCGGTTCAGTCGGGAGATGGCGTCACGCGCCAACTGCAGGGCGTGACGGTCGTCTTCGGCGAAATGGTCGGCCACGCCGGAGACGGTGGTGTGCACCTCGGCGCCGCCCAGCGTCTCGGCGTCAACCACCTCGCCGGTAGCGGCCTTCACCAGCGGCGGCCCACCGAGGAAGATCGTGCCCTGTTCGCGCACGATGATGGTCTCGTCGCTCATCGCCGGCACGTAGGCGCCGCCGGCGGTGCAGGAACCCATTACCACCGCGATCTGGGCGATACCCAGCGCGCTCATGCGCGCCTGGTTGTAGAAGATGCGGCCGAAGTGCTCGCGGTCGGGAAACACCTCGTCCTGCAGCGGCAGGAAGGCACCGCCGGAATCCACCAGATACACGCAGGGCAGGCGGTTTTCCAGCGCGATCTCCTGCGCGCGCAGATGCTTTTTCACCGTCATCGGGAAATAGGTGCCGCCCTTGACCGTGGCGTCGTTGGCGATCACCAGCACTTCGCGACCATGCACGCGGCCGATACCCGCGATCAGCCCCGCGGCAGGCGCCTGGTCGTCGTAGAGGCCCAGCGCCGCCAGCGGCGCGATCTCAAGGAACGGACTGCCGGCGTCCAGCAGCACACGCACGCGTTCGCGCGGCAGCAGCTTGCCGCGCGCCGTGTGCTTGTCGCGCGCCTTGGCGTCACCGCCCAGCGCGATGTTCCGCAGGCACTGGCGCAAGTCATCGACGCGCACCCGCATCTGCGCGTGACTGGCAAGAAAATCGGGGGAACGCGCATCGATGCGCGAAGGCAGCAGGCTCATGCGTCCGGCCCAGAGACGGGTCGTCATGATAAGTCCGCGGGTCGACGCTTTGAACCCGTGCGGACGCTGCGCAAAAAAAAACCGGCCGCGCGAGGCGGCCGGTTCGGGGTGACCGGTGGAGACCGATCAGCCGCCGTGCGTGGTGCTGGCCGGGGCCGGAGCCGCCGTGCTGGCCGGAGCGGGCATGGCCGTGCTGGCCGGAGCCGGAGCCGCCGTGCCGGCAGGGGCCGGCGCTTCGGTCGGAGCCGAGCTGGAGGCAGCCGGGGCTTGCTCGCTGGATTCCTGATGGCTGCAAGCAGCCAGCAGTGCAACTAGCGAAGCCGCGAAAACGATGCGGGTGAGCTTCATTGTGTGTCTCTCCTAAATGCCGTGAGTGCCAAAGGATGGCCGCTTTATTAAAACGCGACTTTAATGCCGGCGCCAGTGGGCGGGCACCTGGCGTACCCGTCTATTGGTGCGGCCTCAAATCGTTTGTTCCCCCGTTCCGGCGTGGGCCCGGCACCAGAACGGAAACCGACAAATACCGTTACGACCCCGGCTGCGACGTGGAAACGCGAAAGCCGTCGCATATTAAACGATAACGCGCCAGTTCGCGCCAGCGCGCGTATGGGGTATGCGTCCGCGCCATGGTCCCGGGGCGGGCTGCGCCGGCCGGTCAGGCGAGTTCGAGCGCCACTGCCGTAGCCTCGCCGCCGCCGATGCATAGCGCGGCCACTCCGCGGCGCGCTTTGCGCTGCTGCATGGCGTGCAGCAGCGTGACCATGACGCGCGCACCACTGGCGCCGATAGGATGACCCAGCGCGCAGGCGCCGCCGTGTACATTGAGCCGCTCGTGGGCGATGCCCAGCTCGCGCATCGGCGCCATTGCGACCACGGCAAATGCCTCGTTGACCTCGAACAGATCGACGTCCTCGACGCGCCAGCCGGCCTTCTGCAGCACCTTCTGGATGGCACCCACCGGGGCGGTGGTGAACCACTCCGGCGCCTGCGAGTGGGTGGCGTGGGCGACCAGACGCGCCAGCGGCTGCACGCCGCGTCGTGCAGCGTCCGCGCCGCGCAGCAGCACCAGCGCGGCGGCGCCGTCCGAAATGCTGGAGGAACTGGCCGCGGTGATGGTGCCGTTGTCCTTGCGGAAGGCGGGCTTGAGCGTGGGGATCTTGGCGATGTCGCAGCGGCCGGGCTGTTCGTCGCTGGCGATCTCCACTTCGCCCTTGCGCGAAGCGACCTTCACCGGAACGATTTCACCGGCGAAAGCACCGGACTGTTGCGCGGCCAGCGCGCGTCGTACCGATTCGGCCGCGAACGCATCCTGCGCCTCGCGCGTGAATTGGTACTTGTCGGCGCAGCTTTCGCCGAACACGCCCATGGCTTTGCCATCATAGGGGTTGGTCAGGCCATCCCAGGCCATGTGATCGACCAGCGTGCCCTCGCCGTAGCGGATGCCCGTGCGCGCCTGCACCAGGTGTGGGGCGTTGGTCATCGATTCCATGCCGCCGGCTACTACCACATCGGCGCTGCCGGCGCGCAGCAGGTCGTGCGCCAGCATAACGGCCTTCATTCCTGAGCCGCAGACCTTATTGATTGTGGTGCAGCCGGCGGCGGTGGGCAGGCCGGCGGCCAGTGCTGCCTGGCGCGCCGGTGCCTGGCCCAGATTGGCCGGCAGCACGCAGCCCATGATCACCTCGGACACCTGGTCTGCGGCCAGCGTGCTCTGCGCCAGCGCGGCGCGGATGGCGGTTGCCCCCAGGGTGGGCGCCGGCACGCCGGTGAACTGGCCGAGGAAGGAACCGATGGCAGTGCGCTTGGCACCGGCGATGACGATCTCCGACATGGTCACTCCAAACGGCTCGGGCGCCGCAGTGTAGAAAGACGCGATTATCGCGCCCCCTGCTGCGGCGCGGCAAACGGCTGCGGGCGCGGCCTGTGCTGCGCCCAGGTATGTCAGCCGCGCCGGCGCCAGCGTCGGCGCCTGGCGGCCACCAGGTTGAGCGCGGCCAATGCGGCTAGCGGCACTAGGCCCAGGCCGCCGCCACCGCCGCCAGCGGCGGCTTGCGGCGGGGCGCTGACTGCGAAAGTGACCGTACCGGAAGTGCCGCCGCCGGGCGCGGGATTGACCACGCTGACTGTGGCGCTGCCGCCATTCGCCAGATCGCTGGCAGGCACGCTGGCGCTCAGGCTGCTGGCGGATACGTAGGTGGTGGCCAACGCCTGGCCGTTCCACTGCAGAGTCGATGCCGGCACGAAATCGCTGCCGGTGGCGTTGATCGTCACCCCGCCGGAGCCGCCCTGTGCGCTGGTAGGCGAGATTGAACCCAGCACCGGTACCGGATAGTCCACCGCGAAGCTGGCGCTACTGGCGCCGCCGCCGGGCACGGGCGTGGTCACCGTGACCGTCGCGTTGCCGCCGCTGGCGAGGTCGCTGGCCGGCACGGCGGCGGTCAGCACCGTGCTCGAAACATAGGTTGTCGACAGCGCGCTGTTGTTCCACTGCGCCGTCGAAACCGGCTCGAAGCCGCTGCCATCGATGGTTAGGGTGAGGCCTGCCGCGCCCATCATGGCGGACGCCGGCGACAGCCCGCTGACGACCGGCGCCGGGTAGGCCACGGTCAGGCTGGCCGCTGCCGACTGGCCGCCGCCGGGGATCGGATTGCTGACCAGGAAGCTGTGCGTGCCTAGTGTCGCCAGGGTCGTGGCAGGCACCGTGGCCTGCAATTGCGTCGAGGACAGGTAGGTCACGGCAAGCTGTGTGCCGTCCAGCGTGGCCGTGCTCTGCGGCACGAAGCCGCTGCCGTTGAGGGTGACGGTGGCTGCTGCCGAGCCCACCAGAATTTGGCTGGGGCTGAGCATGGTCAGCGTCGGCGTCGGATTGTAGGCGGGCGAGCCCAGCCAGGCGCCGCGGCCGTCGGTGGCGGCCAGCAACACCGGCTGGCTGGAGGTGCCGGTGTCGAACCAGCTCAACTGATTGACCGAGATGTTGGCCGGCCCCTGGCTACTGGCATACCAGCTCTGACCACCGTCGATGCTGGTGTAGACACCAGTCAGGCTGCCCGCGTAAAGGATTTGCGGATAGGCCGGATGGGTCACCAGCGAGTACACCGGACCCGGCGGCAGCCCGGTGCCGATGCCGGTCCAGCTCGCTCCGGCGTCGCCGGTCACCCAGACATTGTCATCGCTGCTGGTGGCCTTGAAGCCCAGGTAAGTGACGTAAACCGTGTTGGGCTGACCGGGAACGATCCAGAAACTCTCCACCGGCCGGCCGCCGGGCAGGGTGCCGCCGCCGCACTGCGTCCAGCTCGGACTGCCGCCCAACGCATTGGTGGAGTGCCAGACCTCGCCGTCGTCGTAGCCGACCCAGACATCACTGCTGTTGGCCGGATCGATGGCGATGGCGCTGACATAGTTGCTGTTGGCGGTGTTGGCCGGCATGCCGCTGCCGTTGACCGCCGTCCAGGTCGGATTGGCCGTCTGGATGTTGCTGCCGAGCCACAGCGAGGCGCCACCCGCCAGCATTTGCGTGGCGCTGGCGCTGCCATTGGGCACCAGCGCGAAGGGAGCGATGAAGTTGGCATTCTGGCCGGCAGTGTCCGGCGGTTCGGTGTTGTACTGCTGCGCCGTGGAACCGGTGTCGGAATAGAACAGCGATAGGTTGGTGTACTCGCCGTACAGGTAATCGCCATCGACCGGATCGACCTCGGTCTGGCCGCCGTCGCCGCCGAAGATGGCGACCCAGTCATCCGGCTGCGGCGCACCGCCATTGCTGTAACCCCGGTACAGCTGTGTTCCGTTGTCCTGCGCGCCGGCGGTGATTGGTGTGATCGGCGTGCCGCCCGTGGTGTTCTTGGCCGCGGTAACGCCCTGGTGGCCGGAAATCGCGTAGAACTGGGTGTCGGCCAAGCCGCTGTTCTGCGCCAGCCAGTTGCCCAGCGGCAGCTGCCGATAGAAGCCTCCATCGTTACCCACATACAACGTGCTGCCCGATGCGCTGTACGCGAACGCATGCTGGTCGGCGTGCAGGTGGTTGCTGTTGGAATACGCCTCACCGCTCATCGTCCAGGTGCTGCCGCCATCGGTCGAGCTGAAGATGTCGATGCCGCCGACCACGATCGTCGGCTGGGTGCCGCTGGCGTGCGGCTCGACCAGGATCACGTTGTCGTAGCCGCCCTGGCATTCCACTGGGCTGCCGCTGAAGGAGTTGTCGCACAGCGCGCCCACTGCGCTCTTGCTAACCGCATTGACGAAGGCGCCGGTGCCGGCCAGCAGGACCCAGCTCTGGCCGCCATTGGTCGAGTGGAAAACCTCGCCGCTGGGACTGCTGCCGTTGTTGTTGTCCACCAGCGCGTAGACCGAGCCGGCCACGCTGGGATCGAAGGACAGCGCGGTGCGCGCGCCGGCGGTGCCGGGCAGGCCGGTGGCCGCGCTCCAGGTGGCACCGGCGTTGGTGGAATACACCACGCCGCCGTTCTCGTTGTCGGCCACCGCGCTGTTGGGGTTGTTGGGATCGAACACCACATCGTCGCTGGCGTTGACGCCGCCGCCACTGGGCCACACCTGCGTCCAGGTGTTGCCGCCGTCGGTGCTGCGCACGATGCCGCCCCAGGTCGAGGCCAGCGCCACGCCGCTGCTGTTGGTGGCGATGGACAGGATCACGCTCCAGAAGTCGGTGTTCGACTGCGGCGCGGTGTCGGCGACCGGACTCCAGGTACTGCCGCCGTCGGTGGACAGAAACAGGCCGTCGCCGGGCTGGAACTCGTTGAACTCATCACCTGTGCCTGCCAGCAACGTGCCGCCGGGCAACTGCGCGATGGCGCCGACCGCCAGCGACCCGGGGAATTCGCTGATCGCACTCCAACTGCTGCCGCCGTCACTGCTCTGCCAGAGGCCGCCGCCGGCGGCGCCGACGATGAGATGCTGGGCATTGGCGGGGTCGATCCAGATGCTGTTGATGCGCCCGCCGACGTCGCCGGGCCCGATCTCGGTCCAGTTGATCACCGAGGGCGCGGCGCCGGCGCTCGTCACCGCGCCACCCGGCGGCCGGGCGCGCGCCTGCACCTGCATGTTCTTCAGCATGCGCGCGCGGGCGCGCAGTGCGGCCTGGTATTGCGCGCCGGCGTATTGCCCCGCGGCCGTGGATAGTGCGCGCGCGGTGTAGGCCGCCAGCGCACGGTCGCGCGCCGAGACATGCCGCGGCGCAGGAACCGTCGCGGCCGTGGCGGTCAGGCAGGTGATGACCAGCATGGCCCACCAGGAGGCTCCCTTCACGACGATTCCCCTTGAATGACGACAGTGGTGTGGATCGGTGCGACAAGGTCGTGGCCGCTGCGGTCCGTCACGCGCACGGCGATCGGATAGCGTCCGCCGTGGCGCGCGCCCAGCACCAGGCTGCACAGCGGAATCGCCGGCAGCGGATAGGGCGGGGCAGCGGCGCGCCGGACGGCAGGCGGCTGCAGTGGCGTGAAGCGGCACTCGGCGGGCTGCACCGACAGCGCGGCGCCCTGCCGGTCGACGGACACGATCACCTCGGCCAGCGGTCTGCGGGTGATCAGATGGACGGTGACCGCCGCACTCAGTGCAGCGAGCGCGCGCACGTCGACGCGTGCGGATAGGCCGCTGTCGGCGAGCGGTGCGGAAGCTGTTTTCGTGGCGCCCGCAGGCGCGTCGAATCTGGCGACCGTGCAGCCGTCCAGCATCAGGGCGGTGCAGATCAAGCCTGTGATCAGGGCCTTTTCCATGCCGCGCATCGCACATGCGCTCCCCATTCCGTTGCCGCAATCACAGCGCGGGCACAACGGCGTGGCAAGTTACGATCGCGTAAGGCGCACAGCTTGTACGGCGGCGCGCGAAGGTAGCGACAACGCCGTATCCGGCGCGCTGTTCGCATCGGTCGCCGGCGGCGCCGAAAGCCGGTCTCACGGCACGGGCGCGACGGCTGTGCCGGGGCGTTCGTCCTCAGGACTTGCCGTGAAACAGCTCGCGGCCGATCAGCATGCGCCGTATCTCGTTGGTGCCGGCGCCGATCGTGTAGAGCTTGGCGTCGCGCAGAATGCGCCCGGCCGGGTAGTCGTTGATGTAGCCGTTGCCGCCCAGCGCCTGGATGGCCTCCAGCGCCACCTGTACGGCGTTTTCACTGACCAGCAGCAGGCACGACGCCGGATCGATGCGCGAGCGCTGCCCGGCGTCGAACTGTTGCGCCACCATGTAGGCATAGCCGCGGCTGGACTGCAGCGCGGTATACATGTCGGCGATCTTGGCCTGCATCAGCTCGAAGGTACCGATCGGCGCGCCGAACTGTTTGCGCTCGCGCACGTAGGGTAAGGTCAGGTCAAGCGCTGCCTGCATCAGGCCGATGGGGCCGCCGGAGAGCACCAGGCGTTCGCTGTCCAGCCCGCTCATCAGCACGCGCACGCCTTCGTTGACCTCGCCGACGCGGTTGGCGTCGGGAATGACGCAGTTCTCGAACACCAGCTCGCAGGTGTTGGAACCGCGCATGCCCAGCTTGTCCAGCTTCTGCGCGATCGAGAACCCCGGCATGCCCTTCTCGACGATGAAGGCGGTCATGCTGCGGCTGCCGGCCTCGCGCCCGCTGGTGCGCATGTACACCAGCAGCACGTCGGCGTTGGGGCCGTTGGTGATCCACATCTTCGAGCCGCTGGCGATCCAGTGGTCACCTCTGCGCTCGGCGCGGCAAGCCATGGAGCCGACCACGTCGGAGCCCGATCCGGGCTCGCTCATGGCCAGCGCGCCCACCCATTCGCCGCTGCACAGCCTGGGCAGGTAGCGGGTTTTCTGTTCGCCGCTGCCGTTGAGAAAGATGTTGTTGACGCACAGGTTGCTGTGCGCGCCGTAGCTGAGACCGATGCTTCCCGAGGCGCGCGAGATCTCTTCCATCGCCACCAGGTGCGCGAGGTAGCCCATGCCGCTGCCGCCATACTCCGGCGCGACGGTGATGCCCAGCAGACCCATCTCGCCCAGCTTGCGCCAGAGATCAGCGGGAAAGTCGTTCTCGCGATCGGTGCGATCGGCGCGCGGCGCGATTTCCTTGTCCGCGAAGACACGCACGCTTTCGCGCAGCAGGTCGAGTTCGTCACCGAGAGGGAAAGGTCGCATGCAGGTGTCCGTCGTGCGGAGGAATGGGAGATCGGCGCGGTACCTGTTCGCCTACGCTCTTTATTGTCCCCGCATCCGCCCCAGGAAACGCGGTCCGTTGCCCATCGTCGCCAGCTTGATCTTGCCGATGGTGGCGATGCGCTCCTCGGCCATGCGGTCGGCGGCCTTGTAGGTGGCGATGCCGTCGCGATCGGCGATCTGGAAGATACGCCCGACGTTGTAGTAGATCGTGCGCATCATGCGCATGGCGCGCTCGCGGTTGTAGCCGTCGATCTCCAGCGACACGTTCATCACGCCGCCGGCGTTCACGGCGTAGTCGGGCGCGTACAGGATGCCGCGTTTACTGACTGCGTCGCCGATGGCGTCGCTGGCCAGCTGGTTGTTGGCCGGACCGCAGATGATCTTGCACTTCAGCCGCGGCAGCGTGCGCTCGTTGACGGTGCCACCCAGCGCAGCCGGGCTGTAGACATCGGCATCGACGTCGTAGATGTCGTCCAGACCCACGGCCTCACAGCCGAATTCGTCCACGCAGCGCTGCACCGCGGTCTTGTTGATGTCGGTGACGAACACCTTGGCGCCCTGTTCGCGCAGCAGTTTGACGAACTCCAGGCCCACATGCCCCACGCCCTGCACGGCGTAGCTCAGCTTGCCCACGTCTTCGTGGCCGTACTTGTGATTGAGGGCGGCCATCAGGCCCTGCAGCGTGCCGTAGGCGGTGAACGGTGAAGGGTCGCCGGAGCCGCCGTGCACCTGGTGCACGCCGGTGACGAACTCGGTTTCGCGGAACACGTACTCCATGTCGTTGACGTCGATGCCGACATCCTCGGCGGTGATATAGCGTCCGCCCAGCGACTGCACGAAACGGCCGAAGGCGCGGAACAGCGCTTCGGACTTGTCCTTGGTCGGATCGCCGATGATCACCGCCTTGCCGCCGCCGAGGTTCAGGCCGGCGACGGCGTTCTTGTAGGTCATGCCGCGCGAGAGGCGCAGCACGTCGTTCAGCGCCTCCTGTTCGGTCTTGTAGGCCCACATGCGCAGACCGCCCAGCGAGGGCCCCAGCACGGTGTTGTGGATGGCGATGATGGCCTTCAGGCCGACGTCCTTCTGGTGGCAGAACACCACCTGTTCGTGGCCGTAGGTGCCGAGGGTTTCGAAGATCATGCGTGGGAGCTCCGGAGAGGGAAAGTTCGCGCTGCGGTGCGGATCGAGGCGGCGCAGCACGGTGCGGGGCGGGGTGAAATCGCCGCCGGCGATGAAAAACCGGCGCAGTTTACTCCGCGGCCGCGGCCTGGGCAGTCCGGCGCCACCACCACGTCGCCGCCGAAACCGGGCAGCGGCCTGCACGATGCACAGGAATCAGGTGGTGAGTTTTGCCAGCAGCGTGCGCTGTGCCGTGTGCGAGGCGCCTTCTCCACGCTCGACACGTGCGTAGCGGCCATCGGGCTGCAACAGCCAGGCCTGGGTGTTGTCGGCCAGATAGTTGGCCAGGGCCTCGTCGTAGACGCGTTGTGCCAACTGCGCGTCGAGGATGGGGAAACACACCTCGATGCGATGCATCAGGTTGCGCTCCATCCAGTCCGCGCTGGAACAAAACAGCTCGGGCGCGCCATCGTTGGCGAACCAATACACGCGGCTGTGCTCGAGAAAGCGCCCCACCACCGAGCGCACGCGGATGTGCTCGGAGACGCCCGGCAGTCCCGGGCGCAGCGTGCAGGCGCCGCGCACGATCAGATCGATCTCGACGCCGGCCATCGAGGCGCGATACAGCGCCTCGACCACGCTGGGCTCGTTGAGCGCGTTGATGCGCGCCACGATGCGCGACGGTCGGCCGGCGGCTGCGTGTGCGATCTCACGCTCGATGCGCTGCATCAGTCCCATGTACAGCGTGAACGGCGACTGCAGCAGGCGCTTGAGCTTGATCTCCGGCCCGAGGCCGGACAGCTGCTGGAACACCTTGTGCACGTCCTCGCCGATCTCGGTGTGCGCGGTCATCAGTCCGAGGTCGGTATACAGGCGTGAGGTGATCTGGTGGTAGTTGCCGGTGGACAGGTGCACGTAGCGGCGCATCTTGCGTCCCTCGCGGCGCACCACCAGCAGCATCTTGGCGTGGGTCTTGTAGCCGACCACGCCATAGACCACCTGCACGCCGGCGCTCTGCAGGCGATTGGCCAGGCGGATGTTGGCCTCCTCGTCGAAGCGCGCGCGCAGCTCAACCACCACGGTCACATCCTTGCCGGCATGCGCCGCCTCGACCAGGTGCTCGACCAGTGGCGAGTCGCTACCGACGCGGTACAGCGTCTGCTTGATGGCCAGCACGTCGGGATCGGCCGCGGCCTGGCGCAGCAGCTCCATCACCGACTGGAACGATTCGTAGGGATGATGCAGCAGCACATCATGCTTGCCGATCACGTCGAACACATTGCCGCCGTGCACCAGCAGCGGACTTAGGCGCGGCGTGAACGGCCGGAACTTGAGGTCGGGCCGGTCCACCTGGTCGTAGATCGAGACCACCCGGCTGAGGTTGACCGGACCGGCGCAGCGGTACACGTCCTGCTCGCTGAGCTCGAAGTTGGCCATCAGCAGATCGGTGATGGGTTTCGGGCAGTTCTCCGCCACCTCCAGACGCACCGGGCGCGCGAAACCGCGTTCGACCAGCTCGGCCGACAGCGCGCTGGCCAGATTCTCGACTTCCTCCTCCTCGACGCTCAGCTCGCTGTTGCGGGTAACGCGGAACTGGTACGAACCCTGCACCTTGAAGCCGGGAAACATCTCGTCGGCGAACTGCTGCAGCAGGCCGGCCAGAAACACGAATTCGTAGGGTGCCTCGGAGACCTGCGGCGGCAGCCGGATCAACCGCGGCAGCGAACGCGGCGCGCGCACCAGCGCCATGTGCCCTGCGCGGCCGAAGGCGTCGCGGCCCTCCAGCACCACCGCGATATTGAGGCTCTTGTTGAGGATGCGCGGAAACGGATGTGCGGGATCCAGGCCCAGCGGCGAGAGTACGGGCAGGATCTCGTTGCGGAAATAGCCTTGCAGCCAGCGCTTCTGGCGCGCGCCCCAGCGGTCGCGGGTGAGGAAGCGCACGCCTTCCTCGGCCAGTGCCGGCTGCAGCTCATCCGACCACACGCGGTACTGTTCGGAGACCAGCTCCAGGGCGCGCTCGCGGATCAGCGCCAGCACCTCGTTGGGCGCCAGGCCGTCCGGTCCGGAGCGCGCATCGCCGAAGCCGATGTGCTGGCGCAGCACCGCCACGCGCACCTCGAAGAACTCATCGAGATTACTGGAGGTGATGCACAGGAAGCGCATGCGCTCCAGCAGCGGCATGCGCGGATCGCGCGCTTGTGCCAGCACGCGGAAGTTGAACTCCAGCGCCGCCAGTTCGCGGTTGAGGTACAGCTCGGGGCGGGCGAGGTCGATTGGTGCGTCCATGGGGATTCCGGCCAGTCGTCCAGCATCGCGCGCCGCGCGCGGGCCGGCAAGCCGGTGCCGCGCGGCCATTCAACGGCCAGCCATCACGGCTGGACGCTGGGATCGGCGGGGCGCGCCGGCAGCAGGCGTTCGCCCGGAAACAACGCGGTGAACGTAGAACCCTGGCCCGGCTCGCTGCTGATCTGGATCTGGGCCTGATGCATGCCCAGCGCGTGCTTGACGATGGACAGGCCGAGGCCGGTGCCGCCCAGCTCGCGCGAGCGGCTCGAAGACACGCGGTAGAAGCGTTCGGTGAGCCGGCTGATGTGGTGCGCAGGAATGCCGTAACCGGTGTCGATTACCGAAAACGCGCCGCGGCCATCCGCCAGCCGTTCCCAACGGATGCGGATACTGCCGCCGCTGGGCGTGTAGCGCACCGCGTTGCTGACCAAGTTGGAGAACGCGCTATGCAGATCCTTCAGCGAGCCCAGCAGATCCGCCTCGTTCTCGTTTTCCAGGATGACTTGGTGGCGCCCCTGGCTGAGCACTTCGGCCTCGCGCCGCAGCGTGGCCAGCAGCGGTGCCATCGCCACCGGCTCCTCGCTGAAGCCGCTCTGCGTCTCCAGGCGCGAGAGGGTCAGCAGATCTTCCACGATCTGCGCCATGCGCTTGGACTGGCCGCGCATGTCGCCCAGCACACCGGCCAGTTGCGGCACATCCTCGGGATCAAGCAGTTCCAGATAACCGTGGATCACCGTCAACGGCGTGCGCAGCTCGTGCGAGACGTTGGCCACGAAGTCGCGCCGCATCTGCTCCAGTCGCGCCCGCGTGCTGATGTCGCGCGCCAGCAACAGGCGCTGGCTTGCGCCCACCGGGATCAAGGACAGCGCCAGACGCACCTGCGCGTCATGCGGTGCCGGTACGTCGTCCAGCGGTGCATCGCCGCCCGCCCGCAGCCACGGGCCGATTGCGCTGTCGCCGAGCTGCTGGCACAAGTCGGTGTGCAGGTGTTCGGGTCGCGTCAGCCCGAGCAGCGTGCCGGCGGCAGGATTCAGCCACAGGATCCGGCAGGCGTCATCCAGCAGCACCACCGCGTCCGGGAGTGCCGCGACGGCATCGCGCAGCGCGCGGAACTGGGCCGCCAGCCGACGCACGCGGCGCACGTCGGCGACGGGGCGCACCGGCGCGGGCGCGGCGGGCGATGTTTTCACAGCAGGGGATGGATACATCGCGAACAACATCCAGGTCAGGGCGAGAAATGCCGCGAGTGCGAAGCCGGTCAGCGGCCTGCCGAAAAGGTACGCGGACGCTGTGACAGCCAGCAGCCAGCCGCCCACGGTCAGCGCGAGTAGCGGGCGGCTGCGCGGCATGCTTCAGATTTCGGCCGATAGCCGGTAGCCGGCGCTGCGCACGGTCTGCACCATGTTGTCCAGGCCGAACGGCTCCAGCGTCTTGCGCAGCCGGCGGATATGCACATCCACAGTGCGTTCCTCGACGTACACGCTGCTGCCCCACACGTGGTCGAGCAGTTGCGGGCGCGAGTACACGCGGTCGGCGTGCGTCATGAAGAAATGCAGCAGCCGGTATTCGGTGGGGCCGATCGGAACCGGCTGGCCGTCGGCGAACACGCGGTGCGCGGGTGCATCCAGGCGCAGCCTGCCGATCTCGATCACGCCCTCGCCATCCTCGCCCTGGCTGCGACGCAGCACCGCACGGATGCGCGCCACCAGCTCGCGCGAGGAAAACGGTTTGACCACGTAGTCGTCGACGCCGGCCTCCAGCCCGTTGACGCGGTCCATCTCCTCGCCGCGCGCGGTGAGCATGATGATCGGCACCTCGCGCGAGATCTGCTCCTTGCGCAGGCGCCGCGCCAGGTCCAGTCCGCTGAGGCCGGGCAGCATCCAGTCCAGCAGGATCAGGTCGGGCACTTTCTCGGCGATGGCCAGCTGCGCGGCGCGCGCGTCACCGGCATGCACGGGATCCATGCCGGCTTTGCGCAGCGCGAAGGCCACCATATCGCGGATCGACATTTCGTCTTCGACGATCAGAATGCGCTTTTGCACGCCGCGGCCCCCGACAGTTGACGGGATTATTGCAGCCCGAGCCTATTGCAGGACGATGACAGCCCGCCTACCGGCGCTATCAGCCGCCGCCGGCGGTGTCCTGGTTGGCGTGCTGGCGGCGCTGCTCCAGCACGATCGGGGTCAGGAACGCGATGCGCGCATCGATGCGCGCGCGTTGTGCGTAATCGAGATCGCTGCGCTTGCTGAGGCGCGTCAGCTGATCCAGGGCGGCGGTGGCATGGCCGGAGAGGAAGGTCGCATCGGCGAACGCTTCGGCGGCGCGCACCCGCAGGCCGGCCAGTTCAGCGGCGCGACCGTAGGTGCGGTAGACCCCGGGTTCGTCGCTGTCCTCGAGCAGCGGCCGCAGCAGCGCCTCCGCCGTGCGGCCGTCGCCGGCACTGCCGCCCTGGATCAGGGCGTCGGCGTAATCCAGAGCGACTGCGAGGTTGCGCGGCCAGTCATGGTCGATGCGCGCGTAACGCGCCAGGGCCTGCTCGCGTGCGCCGGTCAGCAGTTCGGCATGGGCCACGGCCAGACGCAACGGCAGGCTGCCGGTGGCGTCGGCCAGTAGCGGCCGCAGCTGCGTCAGCGCCTCGCTTGCGTGATGGGTGCGCATCAACACCAGTGCGTAACCGTAGCGGTTGGCAGGCGTATCGAAGCCCGGATGCTGCGCGAGATTGTCGGAGTAATAGCGGGCCAATTCGTTGAGATCGCTGCTGGCCAACACGCGCACGCGCTCGCGCATCAGCAGGTAATAGGCATGCGCCGCCGGACTGCCCGGCGCATCGCTGCGCCGGGCGGCGTCGAGGATGGTGTCGGACTGGCCGACCATCGGCAACGGCACCAGGCTGGTTTCCCATCGCGGCAGCGCGGCGCTGGCCGGCAGTGACGCGCGCCGGGCCATGGCTTGCTTCAGCGTGTGCGCACGTGCTTCGGCTTCGGCGATGCGCAGCGTGGTGACCGGGTGGTCCTGCAGCAGCGCGGGGACGCTGTAGCCACCGCTGTCGGCGCGCATCAGCAACTGCATGCGGCCGAAGAACTCGGCCATGCCGTCCGGATCGAAGCCGGCGTTGGCCAGAGTCTGGATGCCGACACGGTCGGCCTCGGCCTCGTCCTTACGGGTGAAATTGATCTGGCGCTGCGCCACCGCGCCCTGGCCCAGCGCCGCGATGGCCATGGGTGCGTTGATGTTGGAGCCACCAGCCGCCGCGGCCAGGGCGCCCAGCATGGCCAGCGCGTACAGCGGCGTCATCTTGCTGGCGTCGTAGAAGGCGCGCTGCAGGTGGTGCTGCTCGATGTGGCTGATCTCATGCGCCATCACCGCGGCCAGTTCGTCCTCGCTTTGCGTCGCGGTGATCAGGCCCGAGTTGATGCCGACGTAGCCGCCGGGCGCGGCGAACGAGTTGATCACGTCCTCGCGCGGGATGAAAAAGGTGAAGTGCGTCTTGGGTGACTCGCTGTGCGCGACCAGACGGTAGCCCAGCGTGCTGATGAACTGGTTGGCGAGGGGGTCGTCGAGGACCAGGTGCAGCGCGTGCATTTCGCGCAACATCGAAGCACCGTAGGCCTTGGCTTCGGCCTGGGTGAACACCTGGTCCGCGCTGCTGCCGAGGTGGGGCAGGCGCACGCCATCGTCGGCCTGGGCGCCGCTGGCGGTCAGGCCGACGAGAGTGAGCGTGAACAGCAATGGGCGCAGGCGCATGGTGACGGTCGGATGCGGGTATGACGGAACTGGGCGCGCGGTTGCCGCGGCCACCCTGGGCACGAGCGTACGTTAGCCGCAGCCGGCAAGCGCCGCCAGCATGACGCTTGCGGCGTTAAGCCACGCTTGCGCCGCCGCCGCCGCGCGTGGCTGCGCCGCCCTTGTGTTTTTCCGGGCGTAGCCCAATTCTTTGCAACCGCTGCACGGCATCGCGTGCACGGCGTGGCCCCGCCGGGGCGTATTGCTGGATTCGCAGGAGTTCGATCGTGTCGCACCCCCCCATCCTGGTCTATACCACGGCGGTTTGCCCGTACTGCGTTGCCGCCAAGAACCTTCTCAAGGCGCGTGGGCTCGACTACAGCGAGACCCGCGTCGATACCGATCCGGCCGCGCGCGAGACCATGCTGGCGCGCAGTCAGGGGCGGCGCACAGTGCCGCAGATCTTCATCGGCGCACGCCACGTGGGCGGCTTCGACGATCTGGCCGCCGCCGACCGCGACGGACGGCTGGCCACCTGGCTGGCGGAGCAGGGCGCATGAACGACCGCGTGCGCGAGTTCACCGAGTTCCGTCAGCGCATGAACGCGCGCATTCTCGAACACGACAACCAGGTGCTGCGGCGCTTTTTCGCGCTCGACACGCAGTGCTACAAGGATGGCGCGCTGGACGTGCGTACCAAGGAACTGCTGGGGCTGGTGGCATCCCTGGTACTGCGCTGCGACGATTGCGTCGGCTATCACGTGGCGCAATGCAAGGAAGCGGGCGTCGACCGTGCGGAGATGATGGAGGCGTTCCAGGTCGGCCTGGTGGTCGGCGGTTCGATCGTGATTCCGCACCTGCGCCGCGCCGTGGATTTCCTCGACCGCCTCGAGCAGCCCGGCGATGCGCCGGCCCAGCCCGCGCGAGACTCCGGCGATTGACTCGCCGCGTCGCGCTGCTACCATTCCGCTTTCATGTCCGCGCATCTGCCCGAATCGGTAGACGCTTGGCGCATGGTGTCGGCGCGGCGGTCGTATGCCGGGTCCATGGCCATCGCCGGGCTGGGCCGGTTGACCGGCCTGCTCGCCAGCGCTACCGGAACGGTGGAGTACCAGCTCGATTTCGGACGCGACGAACTGGGTTCGGCCTACCTTGCCGTGCGGGCCAAGGCTCGGGTCCAGTTGCTGTGCCAGCGTACGCTGGAGCCGTTCGGTAGCACGTTGGCGGTGCAGCAGCATCTCGGATTGATCAAGGACGAGAGCGAGGAAGCCGCGCTGCCGCCGGGATACGAGCCGCTGCTGGTCGATGGCCCGCTGCGGTTGGCGGACGTGATCGAGGACGAACTGCTGCTGGCGGTGCCGCTGGTGCCGGTCGCTCCGGGCAGCGAAGCCGCATTGGCGCCGTGGCAGGCGCGGTCGGACGCGCCCGAGGTTGAAGTCCCGCATCCGTTCGCACAATTGAAAACACTGAAGCAAGACTGAGAATCATCGGAGAAACCCCATGGCAGTCCAGAAAAGTCGCAAGACGCCCTCCCGCCGCGGCATGCGCCGCGCGCACGACGCGCTGCAGCCGGTGCAACTGGCCACCGATCCGACCAGCGGCGAGGTGCATCGCCGTCACCACGTGACCAAGGACGGCTACTACCGCGGCAAAAAGGTCCTGCAGGACGCCGCCACCGCCGTCGACGAAGACTGAGTCGGCTGCCCATCGCCCGTGGCCGATGCACGGCCGCGTTCGCGCCGCAACGCTCAGGGGACAGGCCAGATGTACGCACGCATCGCCGGCACGGGCAGCTATTTGCCCAGTCACGTAGTCACCAATGCCGATCTCGAACACCTGGTCGAGACCAGCGACGAGTGGATCCGTACCCGCACCGGCATCCGTGAGCGGCGCAAGGCCGCCGAGGGTGAGACCACCGGCGACCTGGGTTTCCATGCCGCTGTCGCCGCGCTGGAAAGCGCGGGCATGGCCGCATCCGAACTCGATCTGATCATCGTCGGCACCACTACGCCCGACCTGATTTTTCCATCCACCGCCTGCCTGATCCAGCATCGGCTGGGCGCGAATGGCTGCGCGGCCTTCGACGTCAATGCCGCGTGCTCGGGCTTTGTTTACGCGCTGGGTGTGGCCGACAACTTCATCCGCGCCGGTACGTCGCGCAAAGCGCTGGTGGTGGGTTCCGAGACGCTGACGCGCATGGTCGACTGGGGCGACCGCTCCACCTGCGTGTTGTTCGGCGACGGTGCCGGCGCCGTCGTGCTGGAAGCCAGCGCGGAGCCCGGCATCCTGACCAGCAAGCTGCACGCCGATGGCGGGTACAAAGACTTGCTCTACAACCCGGTGGGTGTCTCCGCGGGCTTCCGGCCGGGCGAGGCGAACGCCGGTGTCTGCATCCGCATGAGCGGCAACGAGGTGTTCAAGGTCGCCGTGCGCACGCTCGACCGCATCGTCGGCGAGACACTGGAAGCCGCCGGCATGCGCGAGTCGCAGGTCGACTGGCTGATCCCGCACCAGGCCAACCTGCGCATTATCGAGGCCACCGCCAGGCGTCTGGGCCTGCCCATGGAACGCGTGATCGTCACCGTGGACCGTCACGGCAACACGTCCTCGGGCTCGGTGCCGCTGGCGCTGGATGAAGCCGTGCGTTCCGGCAAGGTGCAGCGCGGCCAGACGCTGCTGCTGGAAGCCTTCGGCGGCGGCTTCACCTGGGCATCGGCGTTGATCCGTTACTAGCGTGCCTTCCGATCCGGGGCCGCAGATGCAGCGCACCGTGACCGGATCTGCCCGCGGGCCCTGTGATCTCAAGTCAGGGCGCCGGCAGCGGCCACGATTTGCAAACACGTTTTAGAGTCTCAGCGATCGCACAAGCATGAACGCGAACATCGATAGGTCATTTGCCGGGCCCCGTGGCGAGACGCCTGCGTCACGCCCGGATCCACGCCTGGCCTTCGTCTTTCCAGGCCAGGGCTCGCAGGTCGTGGGCATGTTGGCCGAAATCGCGGCGCAGCATCCGGAAGTGGTCGCCACCTTCGCCGAAGCCTCGGCAGGCGCCGGCATCGATCTGTGGCAACTGGCGCAACAGGGACCGGAGGCGCGACTGAATCGTACCGAGCACACGCAGCCGGCGCTGTTGGCGGCGGGCATCGCGGTGTGGCGGGTATGGATCAAGCTCGGCGGCGCGCAACCTGCGCTGCTGGCCGGACATAGCCTAGGTGAGTACACCGCGCTGGTCGCGGCCGGAGCACTGGATCTGGCCGAGGCCGCCGCGCTGGTGGCCGAACGCGGTCGCCTGATGCAGGAGGCCGTGCCTGAAGGCGAGGGTGCCATGGCGGCCGTACTGGGCGGCGATGACGCGCTGATCGCCGAAGTGTGCGCCGAAGTGGCCGAAGGCCAAGTGGTGGCGCCGGCCAATTTCAATGCGCCCGGACAGACCGTGATTGCCGGCCAGGCCGACGCGGTGGCGCGCGCGCTGGTGCGTCTGGCCGAGCGCGGCGTGCGCAAATCCGTGCGTCTGCCGGTGTCGGTGCCCTCGCATTGCGAACTGATGCGCGAGGCAGCGGCGCGTTTGGCCGAGCGCATGGCGTCGGTATCCTGGCGTATGCCGCAGGTGCCGGTGCTACAGAATGTCGAGGCGCGCGCCTATGGCAGCATCGAGTACATTCGCGCGGCGCTGGAGCGCCAGCTGTACATGCCGGTGCGCTGGAGCGAGTCGGTGCAGGTGCTGGCCGCGCAGGGCGTCACGCGTGTCGCCGAGTGCGGACCGGGCAAGGTGCTGGCCGGACTGATCAAGCGTATCGACAGGACGCTGGATGCGCGCGCGCTGGGCACGCCGGCCGAACAGGATGTCGCGCGGGCGGCCTGGGATACGCCGGCCTGAGTCGCGCGCAACCCCTGCCACAGCGCGGTTGCCCGGCGACCGCACACGACCCGAGGAGTCTTCCATGCAGCAACAGATCAGCGGTGAAACAGCACTGGTCACCGGCGCCAGCCGCGGTATCGGCGCCGCCATTGCCGATACGCTGGCTGCCGCCGGCGCACGCGTGATCGGCACCGCCACCAGCGCCGCCGGCGCCGAAGCCATCAGCCGGCGGCTGGCGGCCCATGGTGGCGAAGGTCGCGTGCTGGACGTGACCGACGGCGCCGCCGTGGAGGCGCTGATCGACGGCATCGTCAAGCAGCATGGCACGCTGTCGATCCTGGTCAACAACGCCGGCATCACCCGCGACCAGTTGCTGATGCGCATGCGCGACGAGGACTGGCAGGTCATCCTCGACACCAACCTGAGTTCGGTGTATCGCGCCAGCAAGGCGGTGCTGCGGCCGATGATCAAGGCGCGCAAAGGCCGCATCATCAGCATCGCCTCGGTGGTGGGCGTCACCGGCAATCCGGGCCAGGCCAACTACGCCGCCGCCAAGGCCGGCATCATCGCGTTTTCGAAATCGCTGGCGCGCGAGATCGGTTCGCGCGGCATCACGGTGAACGTGGTGGCTCCGGGTTTCATCGACACCGACATGACGCGCGCGCTGGGCGAAGAGCAGCGCAAGGCGCTGGAAGGGCAGATCGCGCTGGGCCGGCTGGGCCGGCCCGAGGACATCGCGCAGGCGGTGCTGTTTCTGGCCTCGCCGGCAGCCAGCTACATCACCGGCGAGACCCTGCACGTCAACGGCGGCATGTACATGCCTTGAGCGCTGCGGCGCCGCTGTCCGGCGTGGCGGCTGGCGACACTTTTTCTTTCACACTACAATGCGCGGGCTTTTTTACCGCGAGGCCAGATAACCCATGAGCACCATCGAAGAGCGCGTCAAGAAGATCGTCGTCGAGCAGTTGGGCGTGAAGGAGGAGGATGTCACCCCCACGGCTTCGTTCGTGGACGATCTGGGTGCCGACTCGCTGGATACCGTCGAGCTGGTGATGGCGCTCGAGGAAGAGTTCGAGTGCGAGATTCCCGACGAGGAAGCCGAGAAGATCACCACCGTGCAGCAGGCTGTCGATTACATCAAGGCCCACGTCAAGGCCTGAGCGGCCGCGCGCCCCGCGGCGCATGACCGTGTGCTGCATCCACGAAGCTGCGTCGCGAGGCGCAGCTTTCGTTTTGTATGAGTCCCTGCGCCCGCGTATGGTGGCGCACGAGCAGCGTCGGGCAGCGGCCCGAGGGTAGGTAAAGCGTGAGCAAACGACGCGTCGTCATCACCGGCATGGGCATCAAGTCACCGGTCGGCAACGATCTGGACAGCGCTTGGCGCGCCATCCGCGAGGGCGTCAGCGGCATTGGTCCGCTGACCCAGTTCGATGCCTCCACCTTTCCGACCCGCATCGCCGGGGAGGTGCGCGATTTCGATCCGGCCGCCTACGTGCCGGCCAAGGACGTCAAGAAGATGGATCCGTTCATCCACTACGGCGTCGCCGCCGCAGTGGATGCGCTGCAGGACGCCGGGCTGCACCCGCACGAGCACGATGCCGAGCGCATCGGCGTGGCCATCGGCGCCGGCATCGGCGGCATCGCCACCATCGAGCGCACCAGCGTCACCTTCCACGAGGCCGGCGTGCGCAAGATCTCGCCGTTCTTCGTCCCCAGTTCGATCATCAACATGATCTCGGGCAACCTGTCGATCATGCTGGGTCTGAAAGGCCCCAACATCGCCTGCGTCACCGCCTGCACCACGGCCACGCATAACCTGGGTCTGGCCATGCGCATGATCCAGTACGGCGATGCCGACGTGATGATCGCCGGCGGCTCCGAATACGCCACCACCGGTACCGCTGTCGGCGGCTTCTGCGCGGCGCGTGCGTTGTCCACGCGCAACGACGAGCCCGCCCGCGCCAGCCGCCCCTGGGATGCCGATCGCGACGGCTTCGTGCTGTCCAACGGCGCCGGCGTACTGGTGCTCGAAGACTACGAGCACGCGCGCAAGCGCGGCGCGCGCGTCTACTGCGAGCTGGTCGGTTTCGGCATGAGCGGCGACGCCTTCCACATCACCGCGCCCAGCGACAACGGCGAGGGCGGCGCACGCTGCATGGCCAACGCCATGCGCGATGCCGGACTCAATCCCGAGGACGTGGATTACATCAATGCCCACGGCACCTCGACACCGGCCGGCGACCTGGCCGAGGTGCAGGGCATCAAGAGCCTGTTCGGCGCGCAGGCGCGCAAGTTGATGGTCAGTTCCACCAAGTCGATGACCGGCCATCTGCTGGGCGCGGCCGGTGGCGTCGAGGCGATCTTCTCGGTGCTGGCGCTGCGCGATGGCGTGGTGCCGCCGACCATCAACCTCGATCGGCCCGGCGAGGGCTGCGACCTCGACTTCGTGCCCAATGTTGCGCGCGACGCCGGCTTGCGCACGATCCTCTCCAACTCGTTCGGCTTCGGCGGCACTAACGGCACACTGGCGTTCCGCGTCCTCTGAGCATCGCACCGGTGGCAGTCGCCATGGCCGCGCCGCCGGCGCACGTGCGGCGCCAGCCCGGCACCGTCGATCTGGCCACACTGGCCCGACGCTGGCCGCAGCGCTATCCGTGCCTGCTGGCCAGCACGTGCCGCGGCGGCGTGCGCGCACGCTGGGATTTGCTGCTGGCGCATCCGCAGCAGCGCATCGAGCTGCGTGCCGATGGCGGTCTGCATGGCGCAGCGGGCACCGCCGCTGACACTTTCCTGACGGCGCTGGATGCGGCTTTTGAACGGTCGCGCTGCGCCGACGACGATGGCGATTTGCCCTTTGTAGGCGGCTGGGCCTTGTACCTGGGTTACGAGCTGGCGGCCGCGATCGAGCCGCGGCTGCGGCTGCCGCAGGCGCCGTCCGCGCGCACGCCGCGCGCGCTGGCGCTGCGCTGTCCCGCGGCCGTCCTGGTCGATCACCAGCGGCAGCAGACCGTGTTGCTGGCCGAACCGGAGCAGGCGCACCTGCTTGACGCGATGGCCGCCGACCTCACGCAAGCGGCGGGCTACCTACCGGCTACGACGCTACCGCCGCTGCGGTTGCGCGAACCCGCACCGGCGCGCTATCGCGAGGGCGTCAAGCGCATTCGCGAATACCTGCAGGCGGGCGATGTGTTCCAGGTCAACCTCGCGCATGCCTGGCGCGGCCACTTCGAGCATGAACCCGAGCCGGCGGCGCTGTTCGCCGCGTTGCGCGAGGCCAACCCGGCACCGTTCGCGGGTTTGCTGCAGCAGCCGGGTTGGGCGCTGGTCAGCTCATCGCCCGAGCGGTTGCTGGCCGTGCGCGGCGGTCGCGTCGAGGCGCGGCCCATCGCCGGCACGTGCCCGCGCGGCGACGGCGCCAGCGATGCTGCGCAACGCAGCGATCTGCTGCTGCATCCCAAGGAACGCGCCGAACACATCATGCTGGTCGATCTGGTGCGCAACGATCTCGGCCGCATCAGCGTGCCAGGCAGCGTGCACGTCGACGAACTGATGACACTGGAGAGCTACACGCACGTACACCATATCGTCTCCAACGTCAGCGGCCGGCTGCGCGCGGGCGTCACGCCCGGCGACACTATCGCCGCCGTATTTCCCGGCGGCACCATCACCGGCTGCCCCAAGGTGCGCTGCATGGAAATCATCGCCGAACTGGAAGGCGCGCCGCGCGGCGCCTATACCGGCGCGCTGGGTTATCTCGACCGGCGCGGCACGCTGGATCTGAACATCCTGATCCGCACGCTGGCGCTGGAAGGCGCCGCGCTCAGCCTGCATGCCGGCGCCGGTATCGTCATCGACTCGGTGCCCGAGCGCGAACTGGCGGAAACCCATGCCAAGGCCCGCGGCCTGCTGCGCGCGCTGGGTCTGGCATGAGCGCGCCCGGCATGAATCCCCGCATGCGCATCGATGGACGCGCGCGTGCGCTGATCGCGGCCGATGATCGCGGCCTGCTGTACGGAGATGGCCTGTTCGAGACATTGCGCGTGCGCGCTGGCGTCTGCCCGTTCTGGGACCGGCACGTGGCGCGGCTGCGTGTCGGTTGCCGGCGACTGCGGCTGCCGCCACCGGCGGCGGGCGCGCTGGAGCGCGATCGCGATGCACTGATTGCCGGCGTGGCCGATGCCGTGCTGCGCATCACCTGGACGCGCGGATCGGGGATGCGCGGCTACGCGCCGCCGCTGGCCGCGACGCCGCGATGCGTGCTTGCGCTCACACCTGCGCCGGCTATTCCGGTGCATTGGTATGCGCGTGGAATCCGGGTACGCTTCTGCGATGTACGTTTGGCCCGCCAGCCGCGACTGGCGGGCATCAAGCACCTCAATCGACTGGAACAGGTGCTGGCGCGCGCCGAGTGGCGTGATGCGGCGATCGCGGAGGGCTTGATGTTGGATACGGGCGGTCACGTGATCGGAGCGACGGCGGCCAATGTGTTCGCGGTGATCGATGGCATGCTGGTCACACCGCGCCTGGATCAGGCCGGCGTTGCCGGTGTCGGGCGCGCCGTGCTGCTGGATGCATTTCCGAAAACGCGTGTGCGTGCGCTGCGCCGGACCGATCTCGAGCGCGCCAGCGAAGTGCTGCTGGTTTCCGCGGTGCGCGGTGCGCTGCCCGTGCGGCGCCTGGATGCGCGGCGCCTGCCGGTGGGTCCGTGGGCGCGCCGTCTGCAGGGCGTATTCGCGGCGTGCGGCATCGGGCCGGGAGCCGGCGCATGAAGTCGCTCGGCCGGCGTGGCGCGGCGGTGGCCCTGTTTGGGTTGGCACTGCTGGTCGCGCTGGCGGTTGCCTGGATCTATCGCGATTACCGCGCCTTTACCGCGACGCCCCTGCGCGTCGCCACCGCCACCAGCTTCGAAGTGCCGCGCGGCGCTTCGCTGAAGTCGATCGTCGCGCAATTGCACGACGGCGGCTACACGCGGGCGCCGGTGGCGTATTGGCGGGTGCTGGCGGCCGGCATGGGCGTGACCGACCGCCTGCATGCCGGCGAGTACGCGCTGCGGCCCGGTATCACTCCGGGGGTACTGCTGTCCGACATGGCCGCCGGCCGTGTGCTGCAGCACATGTTCACCCTGGTCGACGGCTGGACTTTCGCGCAGGTGCGCGCGGCGCTGGCGCAGGCGCCCAAGTTGCGCCACACGCTGCCGAACATCAGCGATGCGCAGGTGGCGCGCGCGCTGGGCATCGATGCCCGCAATCCCGAAGGCTGGCTGCTGCCGCAAACCTATGCCTACGTGCTGGGCGATTCCGATATGGATGTACTGCGCCGTGCGCACGCGGCCATGCAGCGCCTGCTGACCGCCGACTGGGCCGAGCGCGCGCCCGATCTGCCGATCAAGAATCCCTACCAGGCCCTGATCCTGGCCTCGATCGTGGAGAAGGAATCGGCGCTGGCCAGCGAGCGGCCGCGCATCGCCGGCGTGTTCGTGCGCCGGCTGCAGTTGGGCATGAAACTGCAAACCGATCCCACCGTGATCTACGGCATGGGCGCGGCCTATCACGGCATCATCACGCGCAAGGATCTGCAGACCGACACGCCTTACAACACCTACACCCGCTTCGGTTTACCGCCCACGCCGATCTGTATGCCGGGCGCGCCGGCGCTGTGGGCCGCGCTGCATCCGGCGCCGGGCAAATCGCTGTACTTCGTCGCTAAGGGTGACGGCACGCACCAATTTTCCGACACCCTGCAGCAGCAGGACGCGGCCATCGACAAGTACATCCTGCACCGGCGGCC
>JAJYQO010000046.1 GCA_021794575.1 Pseudomonadota bacterium
CTGTCGCGCACGCTGATCGCCGAGCAGGTGTGGGACATGAACTTCGACAGCGACACCAACGTCGTCGACGTGCACGTGCGTCGCCTGCGCCGCAAGCTGGACGAACCGTTCGACCGGCCGCTGCTGCACACCGTGCGCGGCGTCGGCTACGTGCTGGACGCGCGCGATGCGTCCTGAGCGCGGTGTGTTGCGCCGGCGGCTGCGCGCGCTGCTGCGGCCGATGGCCAGCCGTGTCGCGCCACTGCGTTCGCTGGCGGTGTGGCTGGCGGCGGCGTTCGCGGTAACCCTGGCGGCGCTGTTGCTGGCCACCAGCAGTTGGGTGTACTGGAGCCTTTCGGCGCGCATGATGCAGGAGGACCGCGAGGCCCTGCTGCACAAGCTGGAGATGGTGGCGACGCTGCTGCGCAGCCATGCGGTAGACGGCGAAGCGCTGCGCGAAGCAGCGCTGGTGGCGCTGCCGGTCGGCGCGCCGCGCGACTTGTTCGTGCGCGTGCGCGCGGCCGATGGCCGCATCCTGTTGGCTACCCCGGGTTTCGATCCGCGGCTGCGCGAGCGTGATTTTCCGACGCCGCGCGCCGACGGCCGGCCGCGCATGCGCACGCTGCGCCTGGGCCACGACGTGCATTACCTGGTGGCCGCCCTGCCGACCTCCGTGCACGCCGGTGCCGCCGCACCGGCGCAACCCGCGCGGCTGGAGGTGGCGCTGGACCGCAGCGCCGAGGCGCGCATCCTGGAGAACTATACGTTCGTGCTGGAAGGCGTGATGCTGCTGGCGGTGCTGTTCGCCGCGGTGGCCGGCTATGCGATCGCCTGGCGCGGCTTGCGCCCGCTGCGGCGCATGGCCGAGGCGGCGCAGGCGATCAGCGCGCACAGCCTGCATCAGCGGCTGGACGCGCGCCGGCTGCCGGCCGAATTGCGCACGCTGGCCGAATCGTTCAACGCCACGCTGGCGCGGCTGGAGGACGCCTTCGGACGCATTTCGCAGTTCTCGGCGGATATCGCACACGAGCTGCGCACGCCGATCCACAACCTGCTGGGCGAACTGGAGGTGACGCTGGGCCGCCCGCGCACGGGCGCCGAGTACCGCGCGGTGCTGGAGTCGGCGCTGGAGGAATGCGGACGACTGTCGCGGCTGATCCAGGGTCTGCTGTTCCTGGCACAGGCCGAGCAGCCAGGCCAGGCGCTGCGCCGCGAGTCGGCGGCGCTGGCGCGCGAGCTGACTGCGCTGGCCGAGTTCTACGAGGCCGCCGCCGCTGAGGCCGGCGTGACGCTCGCGCTGGAATGCGATCCGGCGCTGACCGTGAATGCCGACCGCCTGCTGCTGCAGCGCGCACTGGGTAACCTGGTGAGCAACGCGCTGACGCATACGCCGGCCGGCGGTCGCGTGCTGCTGTATGCGCGCCGCGAGGGCGGAGACGTCTGCCTGGGCGTGGCGGACACCGGCTGCGGTATCGCCGCCGCGCATCTGCCGCACCTGTTCGAGCGTTTCTACCGCGCCGATCCGGCGCGCGCGCGGCGCGAGGGCGGCATCGGCCTGGGCCTGGCGCTGGTGCGCGGCATCGCCCGTCTGCACGGCGGCGAAGCGCATGCCGAAAGTGCGCCGGGCCGTGGTACGCGTGTCTGGATGACATTGCCTGTTGCGCGCGCGTGACGCGGACGGCAGCGCGCGGACTTCAGGCGTCCGTGCCCTCGGGCCAGCCCTCGCGGGTGCCGCGGTTGATGACGCGGTCAGTGTCGAGCACGCTGCCGGCGGACACCGCGCGAGCGCCTGCCACACGCGGGTAGATCGAGGCGAAGTCCTGGCGCGTGGCCTCGAACAGTTGCTCGAAGCTGTCGATGACGAAATAGGTCTTCTGGTAGCTGTCGATGCGGTAGCGGGTGCGCATCACGCGCTCGAGGTCGAAGCCGATGCGGTTGGGCGCGGGCGATTCCAGGCTGTAGACCGACTCGCCCTTGGAGCTGACGATGCCGGCGCCGTAGATGCGCAGGCCCGCGGGCTCGCGGATCAGGCCGAACTCGACCGTGTACCAGTACAGCCGCGTGAGATTCAGCAGGGCCTCGTCGCCGAACTCGCGCTGCGCGCGCAGGCCGCCCTGCCCGTAGGCCTGCATGTAGTCGGCGAACACCGGATTCAGCAGCAGCGGCACGTGGCCGTACAGGTCGTGGAACAGGTCGGGCTCGGCGATGTAATCGAGCTGGTCGGGGCGGCGGATCCACCAGGTGACCGGAAAGCGCCGCTGCGCGAGATGCTCGAAGAACACCGCCTCCGGCAGCAGACCCTCGACGCCGACCAGCATCCAGCCGGTGGCGGCACGCAGATCGCGGTTGATGGCATCGAAGCGCGGGATCACGTCGCTGCTGAAGCCCAGCGCCTGTTGCGCCTCCAGAAACGCGCTGCAGGCACGGCCCGGCAGCAGCGCGCGCTGACGCTCGAACAGCGTGGCCCACACCTGGTGGTCGCTGGCGCTGTAACTGGCCCAAGGCTGCTCGACTACGCCGGTGGCGTACATCGGAATCACGCCACGGTCGGTAGCGATGTTCTCGACGCGGCGCGGCTGGGCATTCATGGCGGCCTCGGTGGCAGGATGAATTGGCAGGGCCAGTTTAGCGGCTGACACGCGCAATGAGCTTGCTTTGTTGCACGTAAGCGGCAATAACACGCACGTTTCTTGCAACAATCTGGATATTTGCACAATAAAACGGTAAATCCATGTCGCCCACACTCGATCGCACCGACCGCGCCCTGCTGCGCCTGCTGCAGGCCGAGGGCCGCCTGACCAACGCCGAACTGGCCGCGCGCGTGAGTCTTTCGCCCTCGGCCACGCTGCGCCGCGTGCAGCGCATGGAAGCCAGCGGCGTGATCGCCGGCTACGGCGCGCGCCTCGATGCGCGGGCGCTGGGCCTGGACCTGTCGGCGTTCGTGCGCGTACAGCTGGCGGCGCACACGCGTGCTGCGATCGAACGCTTCGTGCAGGTGGTGCTGAACGCCGACGAGGTGGTCGCCTGCCATGCGCTGACCGGTGATATGGACTACCTGCTCGAGGTGCATGTGGCCGACCTCGATCACTTCTCGCGCTTTCTGCTGGACCGCCTGCTCAACGACGCCGGCGTCGCCGATGTCAATTCCAGCTTCGTGCTGCGTACGGTGAAGACGGCACGCGGCCTGCCGCTGCGCGAACCCTGACGCTGCGCACCGGGAACCCGGCGCGCACACGCGCATCGAATGAACCGCCGCCCCGGTTCCGGCACGTTCTACCGCAATGCAGCATGGCTGGCTAAAGTACCGTTATGAGATCTCCACCGCCCGTGACCGCGCCCAGCAACGTCGATCGCCTGCGCGGCCTGCGCTATGCGTGGCGCGTGCCGATCCTGCTGTTGTTGATCCTGCTGGCCATACCACTGGGCGTGCTGGTGGCGCTGCTGCCGGCGACTGCCCGCGACGCGCGGCACGAACCGCTGTCGCAACGCATCGTGCGCGGCTGGTCGCGCGCGCTGTTGCGCGGCGCTTTCGGCATCCGCATCCGCAGTGACGGGGCGCAGGTCGTCGGGCCGGCGCTGCTGGTGGCCAACCACGTCTCCTGGATGGACATCCAACTGCTGCACACGCAGCGCGCCGCCTGCTTCGTGGCCAAGGCCGAGATCGCGCGCTGGCCGCTGATCGGCTGGCTGGCCGCGCGCGCCGGCACCATCTTCCACCGCCGCGGCCACAGCGCGTCACTGAACGCGGTGATGGCGGTGATGGTGCGGCGCCTGCGCTCCGGACGCGCGGTGGCGGTGTTTCCCGAGGGCGGCATCGAGCACGACGACAGCGGCATCACCCGCGTACGCACCTTCCATGCGCGCGTGTTCCAGTGCGCACTGGACGCGGCGGCGCCGATCCAGCCGGTGGCGCTGACCTACCGTCGCGGCGGCTGCAGTTACGACGATGCTTCGTTCCGTCCGGGTGAGGGTTTTCTGGACAATTTCCTGCGCTTGCTGGGGACGGCGCCGATCGACGCCGAGGTGCGCTTTCTCGCGCCCTTGACCGAGCCCACCGAGAATGGACGACGCGCGCTGGCCGAGGCCGCGCGCAGCGCCATCGCCCGCAGCCTGGAAACAAAACCATGAAATCGCCCATCTCGGCGCAACGCCTGCTCCGCGGCGCCGATTACCGGCCGCCGCGCTGGCTGCGTAATCCGCACCTGCAGTCGGTGCTGGGTTCCAGCGGCCTGCGCCGGCTGCGTCTCGGCCGGCAGACGCAGCTGCTGGCGCGCGCGACGCACGCCGAGGTACTGGATGTCGGCGGCGGCGTGCGCCTGCAGGGTTTCCACAGCACGCAGCAGGCGCTGCCCGAGCGGCGCGGGCTGGTGCTGCTGCTGCACGGCTGGGAGGGCAGCGCGCAGTCCAACTACGTCCGCGCCAGCGCAGCGGCGTTGCTGGGCGCCGGCTACGACGTGTACCGGCTGAACTTCCGCGACCACGGCGACAGCCACGCATTGAACCGCGAGCCGTTCCACTCCTGCCGGCTGGACGAGGTGGTGGCAGCCGTGGCCCAAGTGTGTGCGCGGCGCGGACCCGGCCTGCGTGCCGTCGCCGGCTTCTCGCTGGGCGGCAATTTTGCGCTGCGCGTGGCGCGCACGGCGCCGGCGCACGGCATCGCGCTGGATTACGCGCTGGCCGTGTGCCCGGTGATCGACCCGGCGCACGGCCTGCGCCAGCTCGAGCGCGGCTGGCTGTACCACGCCTATTTCATGCGCAAGTGGCGCAACTCGCTGCGCCGCAAGCAGGCGCTGTTTCCCGAGTTGCCGGTGCTGCGCCGTGGCGACCGCCGTTTGAACATGCGCGAACTGACACGCGTGCTGGTCGAACGTTACACGCAGTTCGAATCGCTGGAAGCCTACCTGGACGGCTATTCGGTGGCCGGCGAGCGGTTGGCGCACATGCAGGTACCCGCCACCATTCTCACCGCCGCGGACGATCCGGTCATTCCGGTAGCTGATTTCCGCGCGCTGCGACTGCCGGACTGCGTCGAGCTGGACATCGCGCCGCATGGCGGCCATTGCGCGTTTCTGACCGGCGCCGATCTGCACAGCTTCGTCGGCGACTACCTGCTGGCGCGTCTCGCGGCCGCAGCCACGCCGACGGCGCGAGTGCCGCTGCGCGCCTGAGCGCCGGGCCGGCGCGCGGGACCAACGGCCGGTTTGCGACGCGCGCCATTCAGCGCATCGGCAATGGCGGCTGCAGCGGCTCGATGCGGCCGTTTCCAGCCATCACCTTCTTGTACTCGGCGCGGCTGACCGACACGTAGCGCTCGTTGCCGCCGATCTCCACCTGCGGCCCATCGCGCACGGCGCGACCCTGGTCATCCACGCGCAGCACCATGGTGGCCTTCTTGCCGCTGTGGCAGATGGTCTTGATCTCGGTGAGCTCATCGGCCCAGGCCAGCAGGTGCTGACTGCCTTCGAACAGCTCGCCGCGAAAATCGGTGCGCAGCCCGTAGCACAGCACCGGAATGTGCAGCGCATCGACTACATCGGTGAGCTGCCATACCTGCGCGCGCGTGAGGAACTGCGCCTCATCCACCAGCACGCAGTGCAGCGTGCCGTGACGGGCGATATCGCCACGCACACGCACGGCGAGATCGTCCTCGCGCGGGAAGCGCAGCGCCTCGGCGCTGAGCCCGATGCGCGAGGCCACTTTGGCATCGTCGCGGCGCGTGTCCAGTTGCGGCGTCAGGATCAGCGGCCGCATGCCGCGCTCGCGGTAGTTGTACGCGCTCTGCAACAGCGTGGTGGTCTTGCCGGCGTTCATCGCCGAAAAATAGAAGTAGAGCTTGGCCATGCGCGCGGCGCCCGCGAGAACAGACCTGCAAGGCTAGCGGCACGCCGCGCGTCCGCAAAGTTCGCGCCCCGGGTACGGCGCGCGGCGCGGCGTCCGGGATGACGTTTCAACCGCAGGGCTGCGGGCAGTTCGGGCGTAGCGTTTTGTTTTCTGGTGTCATCCCGGGGCCGCCGCAGGCGGAACCCGGGATCCAGTGACTTGGCTGTAACGACCTAATTCGTAGGTCGTTCGAACGGGCGGCGCATGCATTGGCGGGGCGCCCGTCTGGGTCCCGGCTCGGCGCTGCGCGCCGTCCGGGATGACATCAAAAAAAATCGCAACGCGCGAGTCCCGAGTCCCGAGTCC
>JAJYQO010000043.1 GCA_021794575.1 Pseudomonadota bacterium
CTCCTAAGGGAAAGGTCGCCCGTTCGAATCGGGCCGGGGCCGCCATTCGGCTTGCAACCGTAGCGCGCGGCCGCGCGATTTCAGCAGTGGCGCCACCGGTCAGGTGCGCCCCAGGCTGGCCGGACCGAAGCCATTCGGCAGCAAGTGCTCGATCGAGGTCACCTCGATGCTGCCGAGGTCGTGGTTGCAGCACAGTACGCGGATGTCCACGCGGGCGCGGTGGCTAGCTTCCAGAATCAATTGCCGACATCGCCCGCAGGGCGTCACGACCGCACCGCTCTGCACCGTGCCGGCCGCCAGCAGGCGGCCGGTCACCGCGATTGTCAGCACGGCATCGCCGACGCCGGCCACGTTGGCAGCAGCCAGCGCACCGACCTCCGCGCACAGGACCACGCCATAGGCGGCGTTTTCAACGTTGCAGCCGTGATGCACGCTGCCGTCGCGCGCGCGCAGCGCCGCGCCGACGGCATACCCGGAATACGGCGCATAGGCATGTGCGGCCGCATCGCGCGCGGCGCACACCAGGTCGCGATCGTCCGCCGCGAGTTGCCCGAGGCCGAGCATGGTGCGCATGAATCGTTCCGAAGTCGTGATTGGCGCAGCTTAGCGCGGATCGATGGCCCGCCAGGACTGTGCCGCATCGGTGTCGTCGCGCAGGAAAGGTGCGGCCGCGGGACAGTCATGACCCGGCTGCTGCCGCCGACTGTGATCAGGCCCTGGCGGGGTTCGTCGATACGCGCTGATAGAATCACAGGTCGACTTGGCCGCTGGCCCCTTTACTCAGGAGTTCACCGTGACCCATCCGATCCTGGCCGCACTGGGCCTCAGCGAGCAGCATTCGGGCACCTATTTCGGCAACGGCGAGTGGGCGCCGGCCAGCGCCGCGGAAGGCTGCATCGAGGTGCGCACGCCGCGTGACGGCAGCGTGCTGGGCCTGGTGCAGGCCAGCACGGTCGCGGATTATGAAACGCTGCTGCGACGCGCCGGTGCCGCATTCGCGCAGTGGCGCCAAGTGCCCGCGCCACGCCGCGGCGAGGCGGTGCGGCTGTGCGGCGAGGCGCTGCGCAAGCACAAAGATGCGCTCGGCTCACTGGTATCGCTGGAGATGGGCAAGATCAAGCCCGAAGGCGACGGCGAGGTGCAGGAGATGATCGATATCGCCGACTTCGCCGTGGGCCAGTCGCGCATGCTGTACGGTCTGTCCATGCACTCCGAGCGCCCCGGCCACCGCATGTACGAACAGTGGCATCCGCTCGGGCTGGTGGGCATTATCAGCGCCTTCAATTTCCCGGTCGCGGTGTGGGCGTGGAACGCGTTCATCGCGGCGGTGTGCGGCGATATCTCGATCTGGAAACCCTCGCCCAAGGTGCCGTTCAGCGCCATCGCGGCACTGAGAATCTGCTCGGAAACACTGCACGCCGGCGGTTTTCCCGACATCTTCTTCCTGTTCAACGATGCCGGCACGGATCTGGCCTCGCGCTTCGTGGACGACCCGCGCATCGCGCTGGTCAGCTTCACCGGTTCCACGACGGTCGGCCGCAGCGTGGGTCAGCGCGTGGCGCAGCGCATGGGCCGATCCTTGCTGGAACTAGGTGGCAACAACGCCATCATCGTCGACGAAAACGCCGACCTGAAACTGGCCATCCCGGCCATCGTGTTCGGCGCGGTGGGCACGGCGGGCCAGCGCTGCACCACCACCCGGCGCCTGATCGTGCACCGCTCGATCCATGACGCAGTAGTTGAGAAGCTGAAAGCCGCCTACGCCCAGGTCGAGAAGCGCGTGGGCGATCCCACCGACGCGCAGACGCTGATGGGGCCATTGATCGACGCCGTCGCCGTGCGGCGCTACGAGGATGCCATCGCCAAGGCCAAGGCAATGGGCGGCAGCATCCGCTTCGGTGGCGGCAAACTCGATCGGCCCGGCAACTACGTGCGACCGACGATCATCACCGGCCTCGCGCCCGACGCCGAGGTGATCCGGCAGGAAACCTTCGCGCCCATCCTCTACGTGCTGCCGTTCGACAGTGTCGAGGAGGCCATCGCCATCCAGAACGGCGTGCCGCAAGGACTGTCCTCGGCGATCTTCACGCAAAACCTCAAGCACGCGGAGCGCTTTCTGAGCGCATCCGGCTCGGACTGCGGCATCGCCAACGTCAATATCGGCACCTCCGGCGCCGAGATCGGCGGCGCCTTCGGCGGCGAGAAGGAAACCGGCGGCGGCCGTGAGTCGGGTTCGGATGCCTGGAAAACGTACATGCGCCGCCAGACCACCACCATCAATTACTCGGATGCGCTGCCGCTGGCGCAGGGCATCAGGTTCGAATTCTGAGCCGGCATGCGCGACGACGACCTCCTGGCCATCCTGCGCGCGGCGGAAATCGCCGCGCTGGATGCACAGCGCACCGGCGATGTCGACGCGATTGCCGCACTGCTGGCCGACGACTTCGAGGAAATCGGCAGCGGCGGCAAACACTACGATCGCGCCGGGGTGCTGCACGCGCTGGCCAGCGCGGCGCCGCTGCAGGCGGCAGCCGTACAGGACTTCAGCCTGCGTCGGCTGACGCCCGACCTGGCGCTGACGCGATTCCGCACCGTGCTACAACGTGGTGAGCACACCTCGCACAGCATGCGCAGTTCGCTATGGCGGCGCGAACCGGCCGGCTGGCGTATCGTGTTTCATCAAGGCACGCCGTGTCCCTGAGTAGACTCTCCACGTCGCCTCCGTCCATCCCGGAACAACCCATGAACGCTGTATACGTGCGCACCAGCGGCCCCGCCGTCGCCAGCCTTGTATTCGGCGTGCTGGCATGGGTGATGCTGCCTTTCATCGGCGCGGTGCTCGCGGTCGTACTCGGCCACGTGGCCCGCGGCGAGATTCGCCGCGCGGCGCCGGGCAGCGTCCAGGGCGATGGCATGGCGTTGGCCGGACTGGTGCTGGGCTACACGCATCTGGCCCTCGTGCTGCTGTTCCTCGCGGTGGTGGCAATGATCGGGGGGGCGGTCGTGGTGGCGCACCTGTTTTGAACGGCCGCGCGGGCGACGACGCGATGCCGGTGGCCACGGACGCATACTGGAAACTGGCGCGGGCGCTGCTGTTCCGCCTCGAAGGCGAGCGTGCGCACGACCTCGCCCTGCGCGGTTTGGGCCTGCTGCACCGCATGCACCTGCACCGGCTGCTGGTCGCGCCGGTGCCGCCGCTGCCGACGCGGGTGTTCGGCCTCGATTTTCCCAACCCGGTCGGGCTTGCCGCGGGGCTGGACAAGAACGCCGAGTACGTCGACGCGCTGGCCGCGCTGGGCTTCGGCTTCATTGAGGTGGGCACAGTGACGCCGCGCGCGCAGCCGGGCAACCCGCGACCGCGCCTGTTCCGTCTGCCCGCGCACGGCGCGCTGATCAACCGCATGGGCTTCAACAACCTCGGTCTCGATGCGCTGCTGCGCAACCTCGAGCGCACGCGCTGGCGCGGCGTGCTGGGCGTCAATATCGGCAGGAACAGGGACACGCCCAACGAACGCGCCGTCGCAGACTATCTTCTCGGCCTCGAACGGGTCTACGCACGCGCCGGCTACGTCACCATCAACATCTCCTCGCCCAATACGCAGGGCCTGCGCGATCTGCAGGCGCGCGCGGCGCTGCATGATCTGATCGGCACCCTGCGCGAGGCGCAAGAGCTGCTGGCAGCGCGACACGGTGCGCGCAAACCGATGCTGCTGAAGATCGCTCCCGACCTGGACGCCGCCGCCATGGACGCCATCGCCAACGTGCTGACCGCAACCGGTATCGACGGGCTGATCTGCACCAACACTACGCTGATGCGCGTGGGTGTCGATGGCGCCACCCACGGCGCCGAGACAGGCGGACTCTCGGGCACGCCGCTACGCGCGGCCTCCACGGCGGTCGTACACGGCATGCGCGCGCGCCTCCCGGATATTCCCATCGTCGGTGTCGGCGGCATCGACAACGGCGAAGCCGCCACAGAAAAAGTCGCCGCCGGCGCGAGCCTGGTGCAGTTGTACACGGGCCTGATCTATCGCGGCCCGGCGCTGGTACGCGAATGCGTCGAGGCGCTGCGTGCCCAACGCGAGACCGGCCATGCCGTCGGCACGCCTTGAACTGCCCGGCTGCACCCTGATCGAGGACGCGCCGCTGCTCGCGCGCAACACCCTGCGCGTGGCCGCGCGCAGCGCCTGGCTGGCCGAAGTGCACGACGCGACCGCCCTGCCCGACCTGCTCGCCCGACCCGCCCTGCGCGCACTGCCCCTGCTGGCCCTGGGCGATGGCTCCAACGTGCTGTTCACCGCCGATTGGCCGGGGCTGATCGTGCAACTGCACGATGCCGGTATTGCGCAACTGGGCGAGAGCGGCGGCCGCGTGCACGTACGCGTGGGCGCCGGCGCATCCTGGGATGCGTGGGTGCGCTGGACGCTGGCGCGGGATCTGGCGGGCCTGGAAAACCTGATCTTGATTCCCGGCACGGTGGGCGCCGCGCCCATCCAGAACATCGGCGCCTACGGCGTCGAGGTCGCTACATTCATCGAGCAAGTCGAAGCTTGGGATCATCGCGCCGGCGAATGGGTCGATTTGCCGGCTGCAGCGTGCGGGTTCGGCTATCGCGATTCGTGCTTCAAGCGCGATCCGGAGCGCTGGATCATCCGCGCCGTGCGCTTCGCACTGCCGAGACAGGCGCCGCTGTGTCTGGACTATGCCGGCATCCGCGAGGAACTGGCGGCGATGGGCGTCGCGGACCCGCGTGCGGTGCATGTCGCCGAGGCGGTGTTGCGGTTGCGCACGCGCAAGCTGCCCGACCCGGCGCGAATCGGCAATGCCGGTAGCTTCTTCAAGAATCCCGAGGTAGATGCGGCGCAGGCCGCGGCGCTGCGGGTGCGTTGCCCGAATCTGCCGCAGTGGCCTGTCCCGGGCGGACGCATCAAGCTGGCCGCGGCCTGGCTGATCGAGCAGGCTGGCTGCAAAGGCCTGCGCCGCGGCGATGCCGGCATGTCCGACCGCCATGCGCTGGTGCTGGTCAACCACGGCCAGGCCAGCGGCGCGGAACTGTGGGCGCTGGCCCAACACGTCCGCGTACGGGTGTACGACGCGTTCGGGGTGGACCTGGAACCCGAGCCGCGCGTGCTGCCCTGAACCCACCGGGTCTCGGCGTAGCCTGCACACTGGACGCCGTCACAGCCAGCGGTTAGGCTAACTGCGCTGATCCGGCCGGCGCGAAGCCGTCCGCAGTTGCAGACCCGGTGCACGGGGCACCACCGTCGAATGCGATCCTGGCGTCAAGCAACGCGCCTAGCGCGATGTGACGCACGGATACCAGGATTCCCGCGCGGTCTGCGGCTGCTGGCACAGACGCAAGCAGCAGCCACACTGCCCGACCCACGCCGTGGCCGTTCGTGACCTTGAGACATTGTTCACCACCCGCGTGGCCAGGCCACCGCATTGATTCGACGAGTGCCGCATGAGCACCGAGCCTGCCAGCGCAGGAACCGAAGCAACATCGCCCGGACCATTCCGGCCCCTTCCGCAACAGCAGGAAATGCCGTTGGCGCTGGTGCGCGGACAACCTCTGGTGGAGATGCCGCAGGATCTGTACATCCCGCCCGATGCGCTGGAGGTGATCCTGGAGGCTTTCGAAGGCCCCCTCGATCTGCTGCTGTACCTGATCCGGCGCCAGAATCTGGACGTGCTGGACATCCCGATCGCGGAGATCACCCGGCAGTACATGGAGTACATCGATCTGATGCGCGAGATGCGCCTGGAACTGGCCGCCGAGTACCTAGTGATGGCGGCGATCCTGGCCGAAATCAAATCGCGCCTGCTGCTGCCGCGTCCGCCAGGCGACGACGCCGGTGGAGAAACCGATCCGCGCGCCGAACTGGTGCGCCGCCTGCAGGAGTACGAACGCTACAAGCGCGCCGCCGAGGATCTGGACGCGCTGCCGCGCATCGAGCGCGACACCAG
>JAJYQO010000019.1 GCA_021794575.1 Pseudomonadota bacterium
CTCTTGATTCCGGCCACCTCGCCCGCGCTGGCCTCGAGCAGCTCGGTCTTCCAGCCGCGCGATTCGGCCCAGCGCAGGTACATGCGCAGCAGCATCTCGGCCCAGTCCTGCGCCTCGGTGCCGCCGGCACCGGCCTGGATGTCGACGAAGGCGTTGGCGCTGTCCATCTTGCCGGCGAACATGCGCTGGAACTCGAGTTGTCCCACCTGCCCGGCCAGCGCCTGCACGTCGGCGGCGACGGCGGCGATCGAGGCTTCATCCTGGTCCGCCGCGGCCAGATCCAGCAGCTCGGCGGCATCGCCCAGACCGGCGCCGATGCGCTGCAGACCCTCGACGACCTGCGCCAGGCGGGCGCGTTCGCGGCCCAATTCCTGGGCGCGCACCGGATCATTCCAGACCGTGGGCAGTTCCAACTCGCGGTTTACTTCCTCGAGGCGTTCGCGTTTGCCCGCGTAGTCAAAGAAACCCCCTCAGCGCGGCCACGCGCTGGCGCAAATCGTCGATCCGATTCTGGATGGGATTGATTTCGATCATGGCGAGGGCGCGATGCAAAGCGCGAAAGGATAACAGAGGCCGCGCGACGGTCGCCGCACGCACGCGCTGCCGATCACAGCGCGCGCGCCACCCGGAAACCGATGCGCGCGCTGGCCAGGCCTGCTGGCGTGTCCATGCGCCACGCGCTGAGCGCCTGGTCGGGTGTGCTGGCCCAGGACGCACCGCGCACCACGCGATTCCGGCAGCCCGGATTGATCCAGGCCGAACCGTTGTCGGGTGCACGAATGTAGTTGTCGTGCCAGCAATCCTCGGTCCACTCCGAAACGTTGCCATCGATGTCGAACAGGCCGAACGGATTGGGCCGGAAGCTCATCACCGGCGCCGGCCCCCAGTAACCGTCGCCATAGGCCGCGAACGCGTTGTCCCAGTGCCGGCCTCGCGGCGAACGGTCGAGCGCGCCGGCCAGGTTCTCGACGTGCTGCTTGGGACTGCCGCTGCCCCACCAATACGGGGTACGGGTGCCGCCGCGCTCGGCGTATTCGTATTCCGCCTCGCTGGGCAGGTGGTAATGCTTGTCGGTGACCGTACTCAGCCAGTCGCAGTAGGCCTCGGCATCAGCCCAGGTGATATTGATCACCGGCATGTCGCCCGCCGCGGGTTGGCCGTTGTAACCGTCACGCCAGTTGGCGCTGGCATCCATGCGCATACGGCCGGTCAGCTCGTCGTAAACCATGGCGCCACCGGCGCGCTCGGCGTCGGTGCGGTAACCGGTGGCGCGCACGAAAGCGCGGAATTGCGCCACCGTGACCTCGCTGCGTGCGAGTGCGAAACCGTGCGCGAAATCGACCCGGTGCGGTGGCCCCTGGTCGCTGCGGTAGCCGATCTGGCCAGGGCGCGCGCCCATCACGAACTGCCCCGCGGGAATCACCACCATGGTCGGCGCGCTGCCGTCGCGGTCAACGAAACTGTCCGCGAACAGCTGGCCCGGCCGGTAGCCATCGTAGAGCCTCTGGTTCTGCACGCGCTGCACGTAGCCGGCCAACTCGGGCAGCGTTGGGTCCAAGCGTCGCGCCTGCGCGGCCAACTGTTGCGCGATGCCCGGTGCGTCCGCAGCCAACGCCGCCTCGGCACGCCTCACTAGCTCGCGCGCCTGGCGTCGCCGGGCCCGCTCGTACTGACCGCGTGCCGCCAACCATGCCGCCGATTGCGGCAAGATGCTGTCTGCCTGAACCAGCAGGCGCGCGGCACGGGGATAATCCTCGCCGGCCAACGCCGCGCGAACCTGCAGCAAAACGACGTTTTGCAGGCGCGCAATCGCGCGCCGCGCCACCGCGTTGCCGGGATCGAGCGCCAGCACGCGCCGATAGACGTCCAGTGCGCTGGAGCCGGCGGGCACCAATGCGTGCCCGTCGCGCTGCAACGCAGCCGCCTGGCTCAGCAACGGCTGCACATGCAACAGAACGAACAGTCGCGCCTGCAGCGGTGCGCTGGCGTCGAGTCCACCGGGCAGGCCGCGCAGCAGGTTGATCAGCGCCTGCGCCGTCTGCGCATCGCCGGCATCGATCGCCTGTGCGGCATTGCGGGCCACACGCTGCGCAAGCGACTGCAGACCCGCGCTGGCGTCGGCATTGCCCGGCGCCAGCGCCAGCGCGCGCTGGTACAGCGCCACCGCACTATCGGGCGTGCCTGCCCAGCGCTCAGCCTGCTCGGCGATGTAAGCGCGGCGCAGCAGATCGACGACGGCGGGCGGGCCGGTGTAACTAGGCGCCGGCCGCACGGCCCGTGCAAACGGCGCCAGCGCCAGCGGCGGCCCGGCGGTGTAGATGGTGGTGCCGGCGTTGACCGGCGCGCTGGGCGCGCCCATCGCGGCATTGCCAAGCTGGGTACTGCCATTTTGCGCATCGCCTGCCTGCGGCAGATCGACCGGCGCGAGCAGCAACCATCCCGGCAGAAAACGATAGATCAGCGCGAACAGCAGCAGCGCTACGGCCGCGCTCACACCTGCCTTGCGTTGCCAGCCGGTTGCCGATTGTCCTGCCATGGGCTGCGGTTCGCGTCGAACACTGTTAGGGTGCGCGCCACCTTAGGCAAAGCGGACGCGCGTAGCAATGCCCGCGTCACCGCATCGGGGCACTGTGAACGAAGCGCAATGGATCGACAGCGCCGTACGGCTGGATGTCTGGATCTCGACGCACGCCGCAACTCCGCACGCGATCGGCATCGATACCGAGTTCGTGCGCGAATCGACCTACTACCCGCGCCTCGCCCTGGTGCAGTTGGCGGTGGCGGGCGAGATCGCGCTGCTCGATCCACTGGCTTTCGATGCACGGGCGTTGCGTGAGTGGCTGGACAACGCCCACGGGCGCTGCCTCATGCACAGCGCCGGCGAGGACATCGAAGCGCTGCGCCCGTTGTTACCCAACGGTCCGCCGCGGTTGTTCGACACGCAGGTCGCGGCCGCCTTCGCCGGACTGGGCGCCGGCATCGGCTACCAGCGCGTGGTTTCCGGATTGCTGGGCGTCGAACTGCCCAAGGACGCCACGCGCTCGGACTGGACGCGCCGGCCACTCAGTGCGGCGCAGCATGCCTATGCGGTGCAGGATGTCGCCCACCTCGAGGCGCTGCACACGCAACTGGCCTCGCGTCTGCAGGCGCGTGGTTACATGGCGTGGTTCGAGGAGGACTGCCTGCGACTGTCGCGCCGCGCCAGCGAACGCCTCGACGAGCAGCCGCAGCGCGCCCTGCGCGCGGCCGCGGACTGGCCGATCGAACGCATCGCCCGGCTGCGCGCGCTGCTGCTGTGGCGCGAGGATGCCGCGCGCCGCTACGACGTGCCGCGCAACTGGCTGCTGCGCGACGAACACTGCCTGGACCTGGCACTGGATCCGCCCGCCGACGCCGCCACGCTGGATGCGCGCACTCGCGGCCAGCGGGCGCTGCGACACGCCCCGCGGGCCGAACTGTGGGCGTGCCTGCAGCAGCAGCCGGACGCCACGTTCGTGGCGGACACGCAACGTCCGGATGAACTGTTGAGGGACGCCCGCAAGCGCGCCTTCGACGCGATGCGCACCTGCGTCGACGCCGAGTCCGTGCGGCTGGATCTACCCGCGGGTCTGCTCTGTCCGCGCCGTGCGCTGGAGCGCTACATCGCAAGCCGCGACTGGCCTGCGGAACTGGAGGGCTGGCGGCGCGAGGCACTCGAAGCGCGACTGGCGCCGCTGCTGGCCTGATCCCGACGGCGCGCGTTGACCACTCCGCCGCACGCGCTTAGACTGCGCGACTCGCGTGGGGCGGTAGCTCAGCTGGGAGAGCGTCGCGTTCGCAATGCGAAGGTCGAGGGTTCGATCCCCTTCCGCTCCACCAAAATCAAGAAATTACGAACAAGGCCCGACCAAAAATCGGGCCTTGTTCGTATCTGAGTGTCCCCGTTTTGTTCCCGATCGGCCGCTTCACGCTGTCTCAGGCGCAAGAAGCCGTCCACGCCGTGCGCACGATCAAGCGCCCCGGGAAAGTGCTGTTGATGGGTTAGCTTGTAGGGCGGCAGCGAAGCGTATTCCGCCGCTTGCCTCAGGAGATCGACATGATCACGAACACGCATGATTTGGCCGGCAAAGTCGTTCTTGTCACAGGCGGCAACCGTGGCATCGGGCGGGCGATTTCGCTGGCGCTTGCGAATGCAGGCGCGGACATCGCCATCAACTACCACAGCCGCGAGAGCGAAGCCGGGCACGTGAAGTCTCAGGTGGAAAGCTGTGGCCGCCGTTGCATTACGGTGCGCGCCGATGTCTCGGTTGCGGCCGATGTGTCCCGAATGGTTCAGTGTGTCGAAGAAGAGCTTGGCGCAGTGTCCATACTGGTCAACAACGCGGGCATCGCCCGTCCCCAGTCCTTGGAAGAGATCACCGAGACAGATTGGAACCAGATCATCGACGTCAACTTGAAGTCGGTCTTTCTGGTCACGCAGGCGGTACTGCCCAGGATGCGCGCGGCGAAATGGGGGCGCATCATCAACCTGTCCTCGGCCGCGGTGCAACTGGGCGGCATCATCGGTCCGCATTACACCGCGTCGAAAGCGGGCGTTCTGGGCTTGACGCACTCGTACGCCTCCCTACTTGCCAAGGAAGGCATCACGGTGAATGCCGTCGCGCCGGCCCTGATCGAAACGGACATGATCGCCGGCAATCCGCAAGCACGGCCGGAGCGGATTCCGGCCGGGCGTTTCGGTACGGTGGAAGAAGTGGCCGAGGCGATGGTTATGCTCGCGCGCAACGGGTACATCACGGGGCAGACCATCAACGTCAACGGTGGTTTGTATATGAGCTAAGCGGCACCGGGCAGCAGAGTGTCCGGACGCGTCATCGGTGTTTCGATATAACGAGGCATGCAGATCACGACGTCATGAGCAAAACCGCCCGCCTCTTCAAGCTCATGGACGCCCTGCGCGGCCGGCGCCGCGCGATCACGGCGGCGCAGTTGGCCGATGAGCTTGCCGTATCCCCACGCACCGTCTACCGGGACGTGCAGACGCTGATCGGACTCGGCGCACCGATCGACGGCGCGGCGGGCGTCGGGTTTCTGCTGCGCGCCGGGTTTTTCCTACCGCCACTCATGTTCAGCGAGGAGGAACTCGAGGCGCTCGTTCTCGGGGCCCGTTGGGTGAAGGGGCAAAGCGATCCGTCGCTCGCGCGGGCGGCCGATTCGGCGTTGGCGAAGATCGCCACGGCCTCGCCCAAAGACCTGCGCGAGGAGATCGCGGAAATCGGTTTGTGGGCGCCGCGATTCGGTAAGCCAGCGGAACAGCCGGCCAGCCTGCACGCTCTGCGCGAGGCCATCCGTCGCGAGCACAAGCTCAAGATCCGCTACATCAGCCTCGCGGGCGCCGAAACGGAGCGCGTGATCTGGCCGGTGGCGCTCGCGTTCTTCGAGGGCGTGCAACTGGTCGCCACCTGGTGCGAGCTGAGGGGAGACTTCCGGCATTTCCGCGCCGACCGCATCGTGAGCCTCGAGCCCACCGGCGCATCCTGTCCGCGGTCAAGGCGGGAACTCACGAAGCAGTGGCAACGGCAGCACGCAGCATCCGGTCGCTCGCATGCGAGCAGACCGAACGCTGCTGACAAGAACTGACGCGATCGCGGCGCATCATCGTTTCTCCATCAATGCCAGCGAGAGACAATCAATCATGCGCCTTTACCACCACCCCTATTCCGACTGCTCCCGCCGCGCCGTCATGACGGCGCTGCACCTCAAGGTACCGGTCGAGCTCGTGCTGGTCGATCTGCAAAAGGGGGAACAGCGTCAACCGCATTTTCTCAAATTGAATCCCAACCACCGGGTGCCCGTGCTCGAGGACGACGGCTTCGTCCTTTGGGAATCGCACGCCATCATGCAGTACCTGGCGGACAAAACGCCCGGACAGACCCTTTATCCGACCGAGATCCGCGCGCGGGCCGACGTCAACCGCTGGCT
>JAJYQO010000035.1 GCA_021794575.1 Pseudomonadota bacterium
GGGCCGGGCTGACAGGCCCGGCGCTCTCCCTCAGGGTCGGGCCGGGCCTTGCAGCCCGGCCTGACCGCGTGCCACCCCGCGGCCAGATCCCGCGCGAGCGGGCCATCCGGCCTGCACGGGATGAGTTCATCCTGAACTCAGCGCGCCGCCAGCAGCGCGCGGGCCATGTCCAGCATGCGGTTGGAGAAGCCCCACTCGTTGTCGTACCAGCTGAGCACCTTGACCAGGGTGCCGCCCATCACGCGCGTCTGGGTGGCGTCGTAGATGCTCGACAGCGGATTGTGGTTGAAGTCCACCGACACCAGCGGCTTGCTGTTGATGCCGAGGATGCCCTTCAGCGCACCCGCGCTGGCGTCCCTGACCGCGGCATCGATCTCGTCCTTGCTGGTGGCGCGCACGGCGACAAAGGTCAGATCGACCACCGACACGTTGATGGTCGGCACGCGCATGGCGAAGCCGTCGAGCTTGCCGTTGAGCTCCGGCAGCACCAGACCGACCGCGGCGGCAGCGCCGGTCTTGGTCGGGATCTGGCTCATGGTGGCGCTGCGCGCGCGACGCAGATCCTTGTGAAAGACGTCGGTCAGTACCTGGTCGTTGGTGTACGAGTGGATGGTGGTCATCAGCCCGTGCACGATGCCGATCCGGGTATGCAGCACCTTGGCCAGCGGCGCCAGGCAGTTGGTGGTGCAACTGGCGTTGGAGATCACCTGATGACCGGCCTTGAGCTGGTCGTGGTTGACGCCCATGACGAAGGTGCCGTCGACGTCCTTGTCGCCCGGCGCGGAGATGATCACCTTCTTGGCGCCGCCGGCCAGATGCGCGCCGGCCTTGGCCTTGCTGGTGAACAGGCCGGTGCACTCCAGCACCACGTCCACGCCCAGCGCGCCCCAGGGCAGCTTGGCCGGGTCGCGCTCGGCGAACACCTTGATGCGGTCGCCTTTGACGACCAGATCGCCGCCGTCCACCGAGACCTCGTGCGGGAAGCGGCCGTGCGCGGTGTCGTACTGGGTCAGATGCGCGTTGGTTTCAGCGTCGCCGAGGTCGTTGATCGCCACGACCCGGATCTCGTGCGTGCGATTCGATTCGTACAGCGCGCGCAGAACATTGCGGCCGATGCGGCCATAGCCGTTGATGGCGACCTTGATGGGCATGGACGGTATCCTCGTGGAGGTTGCGAAAACGCGATCTTATCGGCATCGGGACTTTCGGGCGATGCGTGTCGCGGCGGCGGCGTGGCAGATTCCGGGGTGCCACTCGGAGTCACCGCATGCGCGCCAGCCGATTCGCCACCTTCGCCCTCGCCGTTCTCGTGGCCGCTGCACCGGCCTGGGCGTGGGGTCCGCTCGGCCACCGCATCGTCGCCGATCTGGCCGCCGCCGGGCTCACGCCGCGCGCACGCGCGCAGGTCGGCACGCTGTTGGCCAGCGAGCACGCGCGATCGCTGGCCGACATCGCCAACTGGGCCGACGAGATTCGCGACGCTCCATCCTACGGCGAGCTGGGCCGCGAGACCGCGCCGCTGCACTACGTCAACATGCACGGCTCCTGCGATTACAAACCCGCGCTCGACTGCCCGGATGGCCAGTGCGTGGTCGGCGCCATCGACCACTACGCCGCGATCCTGGGCAACCGCCGCCTGCCGCTGCACGAGCGCGCGCAGGCGCTGAACTTCGTGGTGCATTTCGTCGGCGACGTGCATCAGCCGCTGCATGCCGGCTACAAGGACGACCGGGGCGCCAACGACTACCAGGTACGGTTCGAAGGCGAGGGCGGCAACCTGCACCGCGTGTGGGATTCGGGACTGCTGTCCACGCGCCATCTGGATGCGCGCGAGTATGCCGCGCTGCTGCAGAAACAAGGACCGGTTACGTTGCCGGCGCCGATCGAACCCTTTGCCGACCGACCCGCGCAGTGGGCCGAGGAATCCTGCCGCATCGTGATGAACCGGGGCGTGTATCCGTGGGGTCATATCATCAGCGATGACTACATCGCGCGCGAGCGCCCCATCGCCGAGCGGCGATTGCGTCTCGCCGGCGTGCGTCTGGCCGATCTGCTCAACCGCGTGCTGGGCCTGGCGCCGGCCGTGCCCTGAGTCCGTCCGCTCGCCGCGGGTCAGCCGGCCTGCGGCAGCGGCGTGCGGAAAGCAATGGCCAGCCGGTTCCAGCCGTTGATGGCGATGATGGCCAGGCTCAGCTGTGCCAGCGCGGCGTCGTCGAAGTGCGCGCTGACCTCGGCATACAGCGCATCGTCGACGGGCTGCCGCGCGATCAGCGTCAGCGCCTCGGCATAGGCCAGCGCGGCGCGCTCGCGTGCGTCGAAGCAGGGCGCTTCGCGCCAGGCGGGCAACAGGTCCAGCCGTTGCTGCGTGATACCGGCCTGGCGCGCATCGCGGTTGTGCATGTCCAGACAGAATGCGCAGCCGTTGATCTGCGAGACGCGTACGCGGATCAGTTCGAGCAGCGCGGTTTCCAGTGGGCTCCCGCGCACGGCGGTTTCCAGTCCGCGCATGGCGGCCAGGACGGCGGGGGCGGTGCGGCGATAATCGGCGCGTGGGTTCATGGCGGGGTTGTCTCGGCAATCGCGCCCGGGTGCAGTGCGGACGCGGATGGGAATGTGGACGGGCGCGGATCCGGTTTCCGGCCGCGCGGCCGGGCCGGCGACGTCGCGGCCGCGCGTGCGGCCACGGCGGGTTCAGCCCCGACCGCCCGTGGACGCCTGCTGCAGGGTGTCCAGTGCCAGTTGGGCATGTGCATACGCGCCGCCGGCGCGCATTTCCGCGGCCACCCAGATCGCTTCCATGATCTGCTGTTCGCTGGCGCCGTGCTTCAGCGCGGCCTCGGTATGGCCGCGGATGCAGTACGGGCACTGGGTGACGTGCGCCACCGCCACGGCGATCAGCTGCTTGGTCCTGGCATCCAGCGCGCCGGCGGCGAACACCTGCGCGCTGAACGCCTTGAAGGCGTCGTAGGCGGCCGGGGCCAACTCGCGGCGTTTGCGTGCCAGCGCCGGCGTGGAGGACGGGTAGACGGGATGATTCATGGGGAGTTCTCCTCGGGATCAGTGCCAGGTGGGGTGCGGCCCAGCGTCCAGGCGGGCGGATCGCTGGCCGGAAAACTCTCGATCAGCGCCTCGTCGAGCGACTGCTCGGTGGCGCGGGCGGGGTGCCGGCGCCGGGTGCGGGCGGGGGGCTGGACGATCGGGCCGCCGGCCTTGCCGGCCGGCAGGTGCGCGGTTTTGCGGTGCATGATCAACCTCCGGGTGCGGGGCGTCCATGCGGGTGGTCGAGGCCGACATTGTCGCGCTGCAAGACGCGCTCGGCGCGGTAGCTCGAACGCACCAGCGGACCGGCGACGGCTTCCATGAAGCCCTTGCGCAGGGCCAGCGCGCGGTACTGCGCGAATTGCGCTGGCGTGACGAAGCGCGCCACCGGCAGGTGTTGCGGCGAGGGGCGCAGGTACTGGCCCAGGGTCACGATGTCCACGCCGGCCGCACGCAGGTCATCGAGCGCCTGCGCGATCTCGCCGTCCGTTTCGCCCAGGCCCAGCATCAGACCGGACTTGGTCAGTGTCCGCGGCACGTGGCGTTTGGCGAAAGCCAGTACGCGCAGGGTCTGCGCATACTCGGCATGCGCGTCACGCACGCGGCGGGTGAGCCGTTCGACCGTCTCCAGGTTTTGCGCAAAAGTAACCAGACCGGCATCCAGCACCTGCGCCACCGCATCGAGCTTGCCGGCGAAGTCGGGTGTCAGCGCCTCCACCGCCGCCTGCGGCGTGCGGGCATGGATGGCGCGGATGCAGGCGGCGTAGTGCGCCGCGCCGCCGTCGGGCAGGTCGTCGCGATCGACCGAAGTCAGTACCACGTAGCGCAGGCCCATGCGCTCGACCGCCATCGCCACGTGCTGCGGCTCCAGGGGATCGACCCGGCCGTGCGGGTTGCCGGTGTTCACCGCACAGAACCGGCAGGCGCGCGTGCATACCTCGCCCAGCACCATCAGCGTGGCGGTGCCGCGGCCCCAGCATTCGGCGATGTTGGGGCACCTGGATTCGGCGCAAACCGTGTGCAGCGCGTGTTCGCGCACGATCTGCCGCACCCGCGTGTAGCCCTCGCCGCCCGGCACGCGTACGCGCAGCCAGGGCGGCTTGGGCTCCGCGTCCGGCACGCGGTTGCTGGCGTTGGGCCGCAGTCCGCCCTTGACCGCGTGGATACCCTCGACGGTGCGGTAGCGCTGGCCGTCATGGACCGCCTGCGGCCGGTCGTCGCCGGATTCCGGCACCATGCTCATCGTTGCGGGTCCTGATCGGTGGCTGCAGCGGCGCGCAGCCGAGCCACCGCCTTGTGGTAGCGCGCCTCGATGCGCGCGTTGGCGAACACCGGCGGCGGCCGGTCCGCGTGCGGCGGCCGCAGGATGTAGCGCGTGCCGCAGTAGGGGCAACGCTCGCGGCCGCTTTCGTGGATGGGTAGCCATACGTGCGGATGTGCGTTCCACAAGCTCTCGGCCGGCATGGGGCAGCACAGCGGCAAATCCGACCAGTCCACCTCGCGCACCGCCTCGGCACAGGCGAGCGCGCGTCCGTTGACCGGGTCGATGCCGTTGCGGGCGGGTGCGGACATGGCTTCAGCGCTCGAGATGGGGCAGCTTGGCGGGGACGCCGTTCCAGGCATCGGCGTCGGGCGGCGCGTCGATCCTGCGGTCGAGCACCGGCCACCGCGGCGCCAGTTCGGCGTTGAGGGCAAGGAAGTGCTCCTGCCCGGCCGGCACGTCGGCCTCGGGGAAGATCGCCTGCGCCGGGCACTCGGCCACGCACAGGGTGCAGTCGATGCACTCTTCCGGATCGATCACCAGAAAATTCGGTCCGGCGTGGAAGCAGTCCACCGGGCACACCTCGACGCAATCGGTGTATTTGCACTTGATGCAGTTGTCGGTAACGACGTGGGTCATGACCTACTCCTACGCCGTGAGCGAGCGGCGGCCGCGCGATCGCCGCATTTCGGCTCGTGTCCAGCGGTGCAATGCGCGGTCGAACAGTGCGGCTTGTTGCGGTGCCTGCCGGCGCAGCCGCACATAGGCTTGCCCGGCCAGGCGGCAGGCCTGCTCGCACTCGCCCGCGTGCCACAAAGCTTCGAGGCCGAGCAGCAGCAGTCCGGCCAGGGCTGCGTCCCCGTCGCCCGGCACGGGTGCGGTGGTGTCGCCAGCGGGCGCCGCGACGGCCGTCACCATGCGCTCGCGCGATCGATACCCAGGTGCAGCCGGGCCATGGGGCTCATCTGCGCCGGTGTCCACGGCGGCTCGTAGGTGAGTTCGACTTCGATGCCCGCGCAACCCGGCAATTGCTGCAATGCCTGCTGCGCACCCTGCACCAGGTAATCGGTGGCGGGACAGCCGCGGGTGGTGGTGGTCATGCGCACATACAGCACGCCCGCGGCGTCAACCGTGACGGCATACACCAAGCCGAGATCGACGATGTTGTAGCCCAGTTCGGGGTCGATCACCGTGCGCAGCGCTTCACGGGCCTGCTCGGCGCTGATCGGTGTGCTGGCGGCGGTGTTCATGCCGGTGTGGCGGCAGTGGTCGCAGGCGTGAACAGCACTTCCCAATCGCCGCCGCCGATCTCGCGTGCTTGATGGCTGAAACCACGCGCGCCTAACACGTTAAGCAGCGGCACCGGCTTGAAGGTGGCGTACAGGCGCAAACCCTGCCCGGGTTGCAGTGCGGCGACGGCGGCCATGATCGCCTCGAATGGCTCGCCGCCATTGCGCAGCGTGGGACGTACGTCCAGGGAAACATACTCGGTCATGGATGGTTCTCCGTGGGTGTGGCCGGGGTTTGGCGCACGCACAGCAGCGCCGGTCGCACCGGCAGCGGATGTTGCCGCAGCGCGCAGAGACGGCGCGTGCGCCAGAGTTGGTCGACGATCGCCAGCGTCGCCAGTAGCTGCGTGGCCGCGGCCATGCGAAAGGCTGCAGGCCAATCCAGCAGCAGTGCCGTCGCCGCCAGCCACGCCGTGAGGAAATAAAGCCGGAACCACCCGCGCGCGTGCGGCTCGTCCACCAGATCCTGCACGCGCGGGGTCGGGCCGCGGCCCAACTGCGGCCCGAACACTTCCAGCCAGGTCAGGAAGGCGACGATCTTGTACAGCTGCGCCAGCCCGAGGCCGCTTAGCCAGCCGAACAGCAGCAAGTAGACGATGGCCGGCAGCCACGCATGCCAATTGCCGCCCACGGCGGCCAGCAGCAGCAGCGTCGCGCCCGCGGCCAGCGACAGCAGCGCGCCCACGCTCATGCTCGCGTTCAGCTCCAGCACGCGGCGCTGGCGTTGCCGGTACAGCGCGCGCATGTCGCGCAGGTACAGCAGCAGCGCCGGTACGCCGAGCATTCCGGCAATGACCAGCAGTTTGTGCGCATCCAGGCCGGCGACGACCAGCGTCGCGCCACCGATCACCGCCAACAGCAGCGCCGTTGCGCCCAGCCACAGCGCGGCGTGACTGCCGCGGCGGTTCGGTTCCGGCGCCAGCATGAACATCGCCAGCAGCCGGTAGCTGACTCCGATGGCGGTCAGCGTCAGCCAGCCCCCCAGTGCCGCGATGACGTGCAGCGGCACGCCGTAACCCAGTAGCGCAACCGTCCATGGCGCGCCGGTAGCGCCCGCGAGCACACCGAGAAAGCTCAATCCCAGCAACACAGCAAGCGTCAATCCGGTCAGACCGGCCAGTACGAAGCGCGCCGGTAGCGCCCAGGGCCGCGCGCGCCACAGTGTGTGCAGCAGATTCCACAGCAGCAGCAGAAAGCCGGCACTCAGTGCGCAGGCCGCCAGCGCGAACCAGGCGCCGCCCGCGCCCGTGCTCAGCGCATGGAAGCCCGTTATCAAGCCGGCGGTGCCGATGATCAACAGCAGCAAAATGGGCAGCGACAGCCGCGGATGCGCCAGCGGCCGCGCCACCAGCACCGGCACGAACTGTTGCAGCGCGCCGGCCAGCAGCAGGCTCAGCCAGCCCAGTGTCAGCACATGCACGACTGCCAGTGTGGCCGGGGAATTCAATACCGGCAGCGGATAACCGTACCCGAGCGTGAGTGCCAGTTCGCCTGCCAGCAGCGACAGTAGCGCCACGGCGAAATAGCTCATGGTCCAGCGCGAGAGGGTGACGCCCAGCATGGATGGATGCTTCCGGATCGCCGCGTCGCTGCTTCTGTCGGCGCGCGGCCCCGATCGCTGTTTTCAGCGCGCGCCTACGTGTTTGCGAATCTCCACGCGCCAGACCTGCGGGCCTTGTTCCAGATAGGTCCAGGAAAACTGCCGGGGATGCTCGGCTTCGAGCTGGTAGTACAGCGGCTTGGGATCGTGATCGTTGACCAGCACGAAGCCGGCGCCGGGTCCGAGTTCGGCGACGCGATCGAAGATCAGCGCATGGCGCTGCGCGGGGATCAGGGTGCGGACGTCCAGTTCGGGCGTGGTGGCGGTAGCGGGAGCCATGGTGCGGATTCCTGAAGGGGAGGAGGAGGGCAGCCGCGACGCGCGGCAGGGCCGATGGCAGGGTAGGCTTCATAACATGTAATGTCAATACATCTTTAAGCCGCGACCATCGCATCCCGGCGCATCGATCTACGGCGCCGACGCGCCTGCGACGGCGTGCAGCAGTTCCACCTCGGCGCGCAGGCTGTCGATGTCGCGGCCGATGCTGGCCACCGCCAGCACGCGTCCGTCCTGCAGGTAGCGGCACAGGTAATCGCCGCGTTCGGGGTCGCCGTCTTCCTCGAGCGCATCCCACTGCGCGGCATGGCCGACGTAGCCGATGGTCAGCTCGCCGTGCTGGCTCCAGAAGAACGGCACCGCCGGCGGTACCGGCAGCCCCAGCATCGAACGCGCCGCTTGGCGGCCCTGGGTCTGCGCCCAGGCCCAGTGCTCGATGCGCCGGCGTACGCCGGTGACCGGATCGGGCACGCTGGCGACGTCGCCCGCGGCCCAGATCTCCGGCATGCCGCTGCGATAGTCGGCGCCGACGACGATGCCGTTGTCCACCGCCAGGCCGGCCCGCTGCGCCAGCGCCACGTCAGGACGCACACCCACGCCCATGACCACGAGGTCGGCGTCCAGCCGGGTGCCGTCATCGAGCTGCACCGCCTCGGGATCGATCGCCGCCGGTTTGCGGCCTAGGTGGAACCGCGTGCCCATGCGCGCGTGCACGGCGCGCACGGCATCGGCCAGGCGCTGCCCGAACACGCGGGCCAGCGGCTGCGTCTCCGGCGCCACCACGGCGACCTCCAGTCCCTGGGCGCGCAGCGCGGCGGCGGCTTCCAGGCCGATGAAGCTGGCGCCGATGATCACGGCGCGGCGCGCGCCGGCGGCGATGGCGACGCGGATGGCTTCGGCATCGGCGCGCGTGCGCAGCGTATGCACGTGCGGCAGTTCGGCACCGGCGATCGGCAGCCGGACCGGCTGCGCGCCGGTGGCCAACAGCAGCGCGTCGTAGGTGTAGCTGCGCGCACCGTCGCAGAGCACGCGCCGCGCAGCGAGATCCAGGCGTCCGGCGCGCGCCTGCACGCGTTCGATGCGGCGCTCGCGCCAGTACTCCGCATTGCGTAGCGGCAGCCATTCCGGCGGCGCCTTGCCGGCCAGGTAGTCCTTGGACAGGTTGGGGCGGTCGACCGGGGTATCGGCTTCGCCGGCCAGCAGCGTGATCGGCCCCTGATAGCCGCAGGCGCGCAGCTCGTGCGCCGCGGCGTCGCCGGCGGCGCCGGCACCGACGATCAGCACGCTGCGCGGCGTCTGCCGCGACTGCATCGCGGCAGGCGTGCGCTCACCCTGCACCCGTACGCGGCCGTTTTCGCTGCGCACCGCCCAGCAGCGCAGCGCTTCCGGTGCCGGGCCGCTGCGTACCGCGCCGCTGGCGAGATCGAAGCAGGCGTGGTGCCAGGGGCAGCGGATGCCGCCGTCGGCGACCAGGCCTTCGTGCAGCGGGCCGCCGTAGTGCGTGCAGCGCGCCGAAACGGCGTGAATGTCCCGGCCCTGACGCACCAGCAGTACCGGCTCGCCGTCCACGTGCCCCAGCAGGGGCTCGCTTTCGCGCAGGTCGCCGAGGGCAATACCGGCGCGCAGGTCGGGGCCTTGATCGTGGGTCGTCTCGCTCATGGCGGTGCCTCCCGGGTTTCGTCGAACAGCGCCTGTTCCTCGCGCTCGAAATGATGTTCGAGCACATGCCGCAGAGGGTGCAGCGCATCCAGTACGGCCAGCCTCTGCGCGGGATCGTCCAGGCGCGGCGGCAGCGTGCGCCATTGTGCCCGGATGCGCTGCAGCAGCGATTCCAGCTTGCGGTGCTCGGCCAGATAGACCGCGGCCGTCCAGCGCGGATGCTGCGGCAGACGCGGCAGCAGCACCTGTTCCTCGTAGCGGATGTGCCGCGCCTGCAGGCGGCCCAGCGCGTCCAGCCGGATGCGCGCGGCGGCGAGTTCGCCTGTGATCACCGCACAGCAGGCCGCATGCAGAGTCTGCAGCATCGCCGTGTGTTCCTGCCGTGGATCCGTCGGGGTGGAGGGACTCATGCAATGGCCTCCGACGCACGTGCGGCGCGTGCCGTTTCGAGCCGCCCGGCGGCATCCAGCCGCTGCAGCAGCAGGTGGAAATACACCATGCCGGCATGAGGGTGCCAGCGCGTCGCCAGCGCCTGCATGCCGGCCGCATCGAGCCGCGCGGGCAGGCCCAGCCAGGTGGCCAGGTGCTTGTGCGCGGCGATGTCGTCCACCGGCAGGACGGCCAGCCGGCCCAGACCGCGCAGCGCCACGTATTGCGCGCTCCAGCGCTTAATGCCGGGTAGGCGCGCCAGCTCGCGCAGCAGCGCCGCATCGTCCAGTGCGACAAGGGCATGTTCGTCCAGTGCGCCGCAGGCGATGGCCTCGGCGGCGGCGCGCAGGTAGTGCGCCTTCTGCCGGCTGAAGCCCGCGGCGCGCAGATCTGTCGCGGACGTCTGCAGCACCGTTTGTGGCGTCGGGAAGACCACCGGACCAGCGCTGTCGGCATGGGCATCGAGCTGCGCGGCGAGGCGACCCAGCACGCTGAGGCCGGCGGCCAGGCTCACCTGCTGGCAGACGATGGCATTGGCCAGCGCCTCGAACAGATCGGCGAAGCGCGGCGGCTGCAGTCCGCGGTAGCGTTGTGCCAGAGGTGCGAGCAGGGGATCGCGCGCAGCGCGCGCGTAGAACGCATTCAGGTCGTGATCCAGTCCCAGTAGTCGCTGCAGCGCGATGCGAATGCGGGCGCGTTGGGCAAGATCGGCGCTGGCGCCGTGCAGCACCACGCGCAGGCGCGGCGCTTCCACGCCGCCGTGCTGGCGTACATCGGCTTCGATGCGCCGGCCGTCGATGCGGAATGCGCGCTGGTAGGCGCCGTCCACCCACAGGTCGATGCGGTTGCCGGCGTAGCGGCGCAGCGCCCAGGCGGTGAGATCGAGCCGGAACGGCGGCCGCGGCGTCAGCCACAGCGTGGCCGCGTGATCAGCGCAATCCATGACGCGCTAGATAGGCGCGCAGCGCGACGGCGTTGTTGTGCGCTTGGTCCTTGGCGGCGAACAGCAGGCACGCGCGGTGCTGCGGCTTCAGCTCGGCCAGCAGCGCCTGCACTGCCGTCGGCTGCTCGTCCAGCTCGGCGAAATAGCGGTGCTGGAACTCGACCCACTTCCCGGGCTCGTGGCCGAACCAGTGGCGCAGCTCATCGCTGGGCGCGATGGCCTTGTCCCAGTGATCGATGCGGGCCACGGCCTTGGCCAGTCCGCGTGGCCACAGCCGATCGACCAGCACGCGCCAGCCATCGTCATTGCTGGCCGGCAGATACACACGCTTGACCGTCAGTTGCGTCATGGCGCACCCGCCTTTCGCATCATTCAACGTGTCGCGACCGCGCCGGCGCACGCGCCGCACGCCAAACGCATACTATACGCGCATCTTTTCGCCGCGGCGGCAGCCATGCGCCTGACCCAGTTTTCCGACTACGCCCTGCGCATGCTGATGTACGCGGCCGCGCAGCCGCAGCGTCTGATCACCATCGAGGAGACCGCGCAGGTGTTCGGCATCTCGCGCAATCACCTGATGAAGGTGGCCAATCTGCTGACCCAGACCGGCTACCTGCGCGCCGTACGCGGGCGTAGCGGCGGCCTGATATTGGCGCGACGGCCCGGAGACATCCGCCTGGGTGCACTGCTCAAGTTGACCGAGCCCGATTTCGCCCTGGTCGAGTGCTTTGGCGACAGCGCCACCTGCAGCATCATTCCCACTTGCCGCCTGCGTGGCAGATTGCGGGGCGCACTGGTCGCGTTTCTGGCGCACATGGATGCCAGCACGCTCGAGGATCTGCTGTTGTCGCCGCGCGTGTTCGCGCCGCGCGCGGCCAGCGTAGAGCGCAACGGCCCGCGCCGCGGCAAGAGCAAAGTGTCCGCGGCCAAGCCGCGCGTGCGGCACCGTCAGCCCGCATGAGGTGCAGTCAGCGAACGCCCAGCAAAGACAGCGCGCCCCATGGATTCTGCGTCAGCGCCACGCTGACGATGAAAGCGAAGGTGGCCAGCGCGGTCACGTAGGCCCAGGCGCGGATACGCGGGGTGCGGCCACGGCGCAGCGCGATCGTGCCCAGCACGATGTACACGATCAGCAGCAGCACCTTGACCGTCAGCCATGCATCCACCAGCGGATACTGATGGATGATCAGCGTCAGCAGGATGGCCGCGATCAGCAGTACGGTGTCGTTGAGGTAGGAAAACCGGCGCACGGCGGCGTGGTCGACGATGCGCCAGCCGGCCATGCGCCCGGCGCCGCGTAGCGCGAACAGCGTGCCGGAGATCGCCACCGCGCCGACGTGCACGGCGAGAATCTGCGGGAACCACGGCGCCAGCGTCATGGGCGGGACGTGCTCAGCCGGGGCGTCCGTCGCGGCGCGGCGTCAGGTAGATCCAGCCCGCGCGCAGCGCCCACGGCAGGAACGCCAGCACCCAGCCCATCGCGGTGAGCGTCAGCGCCCACGGTCCGGCGCCGGCGAGGGCATCGGCCACGCGGCCGATGGCCACCGCCTGCACGGCAAGGAAGGTGAACCAGGGAATCGGCCCCATGCTCAGCGGCCGCCCGGAATGGCCGTGGGTCACCCGCGTCACCATCGCCACCAGCATCGAGCCGAAGAAGCCCACGGTCAGCGCATGCAGTGCGGCCATGGACCATGGTCCGTAGGCGTCCTCGCCGCGCAGCCCGGCCACTGCGAACAGCGCGAAGGCGACTGGCAGCCAGGCGAAGGCCAGGTACAGCACGGCGAGCAATCCCGGCCGGCGCGCCTTCCACGGCTGCCAGGCGATCCAGTGGCCCAGGAACGCGAGTGCCAGCAGCGCATCGACCGGCGCGCGCAGCAGCGGCAGGCCCAGCGCATCGCAGGCCAGATGCGCCAGCAACAGTAACCACACCAGCGGCAGCGACCATGCCGGGCGCCGCACGACGTATCCGGGCACCACGTTGCCGGCGAAGAACGGCAGCATGCGGTGGATCACGCTGAAGAACACCGGCAGCAGGAAAGCGTAGGTGCCGATGCGGATCGCGGCCACCGCCCACGTCGCCGGCGCGCCCAGCAGGAAACCGAGGAACAGCGCCAGCCCCGCCGCGCCGGCCAGCAGCGCCAGCAGGATCGAACGCGCCCAGGCATCCCGCCCGGCTGCCGTGCGCAGCACCCGCGCCAGCCGCGCGATGCCGTAGCACCAGCCGGCCAGCATCAGCGCGAAGCCCGCCACCAGCAGCGGTCGCAGATCGAGCAGTCCGAGCAGCGCCAGCAGATAGCCGCCGAACACGCCGGCGAACACCGGCACGTAGGCGCCGCGGCCCAGTTCCGGCTGGCCGCTCCAGCGCGGAAACACGGTCAGACTGAAACCGAAAATGAAAGGGCCCAGCATGCCGTACTGCGCCAGCATGCCGTGCGCCCAGATGCCGGGCACCGGCGCGGCCGGCCAGTGCGTCCAGCCGGCGGCACCGGCCGCCAGCGCCAGCGTCCACCACAGCATGCTCAGCAGCACGCTGCAGGCGCCGGCGAAAAACAGCATGCGATGCGGCGCCGCGCTCAGTACCTGCAGCAGCGCGGGCGGGGGTTGAGGTTCGAGAGGCCGGGTCTTGAGATCCAGGCTGACGTGCAGATGACGTTGCATGGTGTGATGGATGCGAGAGGCAATTCCACTATGCCACCGGTTGCGCGGCGCGCGACTGATCCAGGTCAGGCGCGCGCCGCCGATTCCGGTTTCGCGGGCGCGCCTCAGAACCGGTAGATGGCGCTGAGGCTGAGCTGGTTGCCGCTGGTGCTGGCGCGGTCGGTGCCGGTGCGGGTGTAGTCGAGGACGTCGTGCAGCCATTCCAGGCCGAAGCCGTAGGGGCCGTTGTTGTACAGCACGCTGAGGACGGCCTGGCGGTTTTTGAGATAGCCGAGAGAACCGTGGCCCAGCCAGGCGATGACGTCGGCAGTGTTGTTTTTGGCGTAGGTGTAGAAGGCGTTGGCGCTCCAGTTCGGGGTGAAGTGGTAGCTCACCTGGCCCCAGCCGCCGGTTTCCTGGATGTTGCCGAACTGGGACTGGGCGCCGAACACGGGGCCGAGGCCCTTGCCGGTGTAGAGGTTGCCTTGGAAGGCCCAGGGGCCGGGGCTCCAGGCAGCGCCGACTTCGAGGGCTTCGCTGGTGACCGAAGAGGCGACGGGGGTGGTGGCGATGTTGCCGACGCCGGCGAGATTAACCTTGGCGTAGTGGACGACCGCATAGCCGGACCAGTCGTGGTCCTGGACGTGCAGACGGGCCTCGAGCTGGGGACGGAAACCGGCGTCGCCGGCAGTGAGGTAGTTGATGTTGTCGCCGGGGCCGTTCCAGTGACCTGCGAAGGCGCCGAGGTCGAGACGCCAGTGCGGTCCGGTGGTGCCGCGGTCGAGCTCCTGCATCCAGACGACGCCGGGGAAGCGCCAGCCCAGCCAGCCGGAACCGATGCCCAGCGGGAAGGCGATGTGGGTGAGCGAGACCGGGATGTTGCCCAGCAGCAGATCCCATTGCTGGCCGATCTGCACCGTACTGCCGGTGCCGGGATTGCTCAGCACCAGGTAGGCCTGTCGCAGGCGCGGGATCTGCTGGGACTGGCTGTAGGCGGTGGTGCCGTTGTAGCCGCCGAAGAAGTCCATTTCGAGGTGACCGCCGCCGGTCCAGTCCGGGCCGAGGCGGGCGCCGGAAAAGTCCAGCCAGAAGCGGGTATTGCGCACGTCGCCGCCGCTGAGCGCGCCGGCGCTGCCCGGGACTGGCCACTGGGCGTTCTGGCCGTTGCCGTAGGCGAAGGAGCGGTTCTGGTGGAAATAGGTGGCGTCGATCCAGCCGTGCATGGAGACGGTGACGCCGGGGGCGCTGACGAAGGCGGGGGCGGTGGGCGCAGGCGCGGGCGGCGGTGGGGTGCTGGCCTGGGCCGGTGGTAACGGTGGCTGGGCTTGCCGGGTCTCGAGCTGCTGCAGTTGCTGGCGCATCTGCTGCAAGGCCTGCTGTTGCTGGTCGAGCTGCTGCTGCTGCTTTTCGATCAGGGCCTTCAGCGTATTCACCTCGTTGGTCTTGTGCGGTGGCGCGGCCAGCACGGGGCCGGCGGCGAGGCCCAGGCACGCGGCCAGGGCCAAGTACAGGTGGGTGCGTTGCATCGGTGTTCTCCCTAGGTGGTGGGTGGATTTCAATGCGTGTCCCGTTCCTGCTGCACGATGGCGCGCACGAAGGCCGGATCGACGCGCCCGTCGGCGGGATCGGTGGCGAGGATGCGGCCCTCGCGATCCAGCAGCGCGACCACGACGTTGTGCTGGAAGCCGCCGCCCGGCAGCGGCCGCCAGCTCACGCCCAACACGCCGCCGAGCATGCCGATGTCGCCGCTGCGCGCGCGGGTGAGCAGGAATTCCGGCGCGGCGACGTGATGCTGTCGCGCGGCCTGCTTCAGTGCGGCGACGTCGTCGTGAGCGGGATCGAAGCTCACCAGCAGCACCGGCACGGGTCTGCCGCCGGCCTTGACCACGGCGCGCTCGATCCGTTTGAGGGTTTCGATCTCGACCGGACAAACCATCCGGCACGAGGCGTAGAACATGCCCACTAGGCGCGGCGTGCCGGCCAGGCTGGCGAAGGTGAAGTCGCGGCCGTCCTGGTCGATCAGCGTCAGCGGCGGGATGCGGTAGATCGAGGTGGGCGGCAGAGCGGTGGATTCGGCGGCCTGGCCCGCGGCAGCCAGGCCCGTGCCCAGCAGGATGGCACACAGCAGCGATGCGATGCGTTTCATGGGTTTGCTCCGGGATTGCGGACACAGCGGAAACCCACGAACGGCGATGCGTCCGTGGGAGCGAGCATGGACAGCGCGGCGACGCGCTCGGCCAGCGCGTAGTCGGAGGGATCGCGGAACGCCAGCGCGGCGCCGCCGCACAGGCGCAGCACCGAGCCGGAGCCGGCACTGCCGAGATCGCCGTCGGCCTCTGGGAACAGGGCGCCGACGTCGCCCACCCATTCCCAGATCAGCCGGTTGAGGTCGCGCAGGCCATACAGGTTGGCCGGGCGCCGGCCGATCAAGCCCGGTCGTTGCCCCGTCGCGTGCATCAGCGCGGCCAGGATGGCGTTGCGGCGGGCCGTGTCCGCGCGTGCGTCGTGGTGCGTGGCGTCGGCGGCCGCGGCGTATTCCCACTGGTACCAGTTGGGCAGTTCGGCATGCAGGCTGTCGCAGTAGGCGCGCGCCGCGAACCAGCTCACGCCGGTCACCGGCCGGCGCGCGGCCCCAGCGTCGCCCGGATCAGTGGGCGTGCGCCAGCCGGCGAGGTACTGCGGCCCGGCGAACAGCGGAGTAATGCGGCCGCGCTGCCACCGGGGATGATGGCGCACGAAGGCGGCGAACTGCGCCTCGGTGACGGGTTCTTCCATCATCGCGAAGGGCGCCACCCGCACCGTCACCGTCCGCGTGCCGTCGAGCAGGCTGCTGACGAAGCGCCCGCCCGACACCGGGACGAAGCGGGGTGCGCCGCCGGCGCAGGCGACCTGCGCCAGCAGCAGCGTCAGCAGGACGATGGTCGGTACGCGCGGCATGCAGGATCCTCCCCGGCCGCGCGGCGGAGACCCGCGCGCGGCCGGCGCCGGTCAGTGCGTGCTGCTCGCCGCAGCGGGCGCGGGACTTGTGCCGGAGGGCGGGAACGGCTTGTTCCACAGCCTGCGGTAGAGATCCGGCTGCTCGGGCCCGGACACCACCAGTTGCCCCAGCGCACCCTTGTTGAACATGCGCACCGCGGCGTGGTCCACCAGCATGAACGTGCCGGGCACGACCAGCTTCATGTCGGCGATCGTCGAGCCGCCCGGCGGCACCGAGATGGTCTGCACGTTATGGTCTTCGTTGGAGCCGCCCCAGGGCCACACCGTGTTCCAGATGCCGCCGATCATGTGGAAACTGGAGGTGAGGTTGGGTCCGCCGTTGGAGAAGAAAAAGCGCACCGTCTGGCCCTCTTTCGCGCGCAGCGCGTGCTCGCCGGTGAGCGAACCGACGCGGCCGTTGAACACCACGTAGGTCGGCTGCTCGTCCAGCAGCTTGGTCATGTCCAGCGGCTGCAGGCCGGGCTGCATGTAGGCGCCCTTGGTGTAGAACTCGCCCTGCATCACGTAGAACTCCTTGTCCACCTTGGGCAGGCCGTCGGCGGGCTCCACCAGAATGGCGCCGTACATGCCGTTGGCGATGTGCACCGCGGCCGGCGCCATCGCGCAGTGGTAGACGTACAGCCCAGCGTGCAGCGCCTTGAACGCGAACGCCGCCTCGTGGCCAGGAATCACGATCGAGTTGGCGGCGCCGCCGCCCACGCCCATCACCGCGTGCAGGTCGATGTTGTGCGGCATGTGGTCGCTGTGCGCGTTCTTCAGGCGGATCTCGACCGTGTCGCCCACGCGCACGCGGATCATCGGCCCGGGCACGGTGCCGTCGAAGGTGTAGAAGTCGTATTTGACGCCGTCGGCCAGCTTCCCCACCACTTCCTTCGCTTCCAGGTTGACGATCACCGTGGCCGGATAGCGGCGCGTGATCGGCGGCGGTACTTCGGGCGGCGGCAGCAGGTGCTCGACGATGGGTTTGCCCTGCGGTGCGCCGCACAGGGCGGGTGTGCAGGTCCAGCCGGCGGGCAACGGCGAGGCATGGGTACTGCCGGCGAACCCGGCCGCGCCGAGCGCCAGCGCGATGGCGGTTGCGAGGATGCGTTTCATACGGTTCTCCGTGAGTTTGATCACACGGGTGTGAGTCTGCCCGCCGCGTCCGCGCGTCCCCTGATCTGGATCAATCCGCGCCGCGGCGTGCGGTCGCAGTGCGTCGTCCGTGGCGGGGTGCATAAAAAAGGGGCCGGACAAGCCGGCCCCGCATGAACAGCGGCGGCTGCGCTCAGCCGCCCCCGGCGGCCGGCGCGGTGCCCGCCTCGCCGCGGATCGCGGCGCGGCGCCGTGACCACAGCTTGGCCGCGAAGTCCCAGCTCATCAGCAGCGCGCCCAGCGCGAACACCACGTCGCCGGGCATGCGCATCCACTGCCAGAACAGCGTGGTGTCGTAGAACTTCAGACTGCGTGCGTAGGCATAGCCGTGGGTGTACACCGCCTCCAATTGCGGCCAGCCGATCGGGTAGAAGTTGAACACGATCCACATCACCACGCCGATGTTGTACAGCCAGAACGCCCACACCCCCAGCCGGTCGCTCCACGGCCGTTCGCCGTTGAGATAGCGCAGCACCATGTACACCAGGCCGATGGCCAGCAGGCCGAAGGCACCGAACATCGCGGTGTGCGCGTGGTTGAGGGTGAGGAAGGTGCCGTGCTCGTAGTAGTTCACCAGCGGCGCGTTGAGCGTGCCGCCGCCGAACACGCCGGCGCCGACGAAGTTCCAGAACGCCGAACCGAGGATGTACAGATAGGCCAGGCGGTAGGGGAAGTCCTTCTGCTCGGCGATGTGGCGGCGCTGGTCGATAGCCTCCATCACCAGCAGGAACAGCGGCAGTACCTCGAGGAACGAGAACATGCTGCCGACGCCGATCCACAGGCCGGGCTCGCCCACCCAGTACATGTGGTGGCCGGTACCGAGGATGCCGCTGAGCAGGATCAGGATCCATTCGAACAGCACCGCGCGCTCGACCAATTGGCGCGAGACCAGCCCCAGGCTCATCAGGAAGTAGCCGGTGACCGCGGCGGTGAAGGTCTCGAAGGCCCACTCCACCCACAGGTGCACCACCCACCAGCGCCAGAAGTCGGTGATGGCGAAGGACGGATTGGGCGATCCCAGCGGGATCATGCCGAACACGTAGATCACCGCCACGGCGAGCGTGCTGTACCACAGCAGGTGCTCGATGCGGAACAGGCTGTAGAACGAGTTGCCCTGCCGGAACAGCGCCTTCAGCGTGGGCCAGAACGCGCGCAGCAACACCAGGCACCACACCGCCAGGCCGACGAAGAACAGGATCTGCCAGAAGCGGCCCAGTTCCAGGTACGACAACCCCTGGTTGCCGAACCAGAACCAGTGCTTGCCGATCGCGCCCATGATGCCGAGGTAATTGCCGATCAGCGCGCCGGCGACGATCACCACCAGCACCCAGAAGATCAGGTTGACCAGATGGCGCTGGCCGGCCGGTTCGCGTTTGCCGATCAGCGGCGCCAGGAACAGCCCGGCGCCGATCCAGCTCACGCCGATCCACACGATCGGCGCCTGCAGGTGCACGCTGCGCAGGAATGCGAACGGCAGCCAGCGGTCGACGTCGATGCCGTAGAAGCTGGCGCGCTCGCTGTAGTAGTGCGCCATGATCGAGCCGGCCAGGATCTGCACCAGCAGCACGCCGGCCACCACCAGGAAGTACTTCCACAGCGCCTTCTGGCTGGGCGTGGGCTCTGCAAAGCCGCGCAGCGCCGGCTCGTAGGTCTCGCCGGGCGACTTCGGCTCGATCCACAGGCGGAAGATCACCAGCACCGCGCCGATGGCGAAGAACACCAGGGTGAACGAGGCCCAGGTCCATTGGAAGGTGGCCGCCGTGGGGGCGTTGCCCACCAGCGGCTCGGCCGGCCAGTTCGACGTCCACGAGTAGTCTTTGCCGGGCCGCAGCGCCACCGTGGTCAGTGCCGAATACAGCAGGAAATCGGCGGTGTGCGCAGCGCTGGTGTCATCCAGCGCGTGCGCGCGCGTGTAGCCCTTGGCGAAGTTGTCGGTCAGCAGCGATTGCGCGATGCGCGCACGCAGCGTGGCGATGGCATCGGCCACCGCCTGCGGCAGTACCACCACCGGCTTGCTGAGGTCGATGCCCTTCAGTTCGGCCCGCATGCTGCGGGTGATGCCGGATTGCTGGTCGGCGCCGAGCGCCGCGTAGGGCTTGCCGTAGCGCTCCTGCGCCAGGTTCTCCTGTACCTGCCGGCCCAGCTGCACCAGATATTCGGCGGTGTAGTCCTCGCCGAAGTACGAGCCCATGCCGTACAGGCTGCCGTAGTCCATCAGGTCGGCCTTCTGGAAGCCCGACTTGCCGGCGACGATGCTGTCGTAGCTCATCACCGTGGCGCCGCTCGCGGTGACCATCTTTTGCGGCAGCGGCGCGGCCTGTTCGTAGGTTTCCACGGTGGCCACCGCCATCGCCGCCCAGCAAACGACGGTGACGATCGCCATGATCCAGATCAGCACTTTGCTGACGCGGTCTTGTGGCCCCGCAAGGGCCAGGGGCGGAGCATGGGCTTGCATGGCGTACTCCTGTTCACGTTGAGAAGTGAACGGGATGCTAGACATCGATCCGTAAGCTTTCCTTGATCCAGATCAACCTAACTGCGACGCAACGCCGCGGTCACCGTCCCAGCACATTGCGTGCCAGTGCATGGAGTTGATCAGGCGCGCGCAGTTCCACCTCGCGCACATCCAGGGCAATCAGGCCGGTTTCGCGGAAACGGCCCAGGATACGGCTGACGGTTTCCGGCGCCAGTCGCAGGTGCGCGGCGATCTCGTTGCGCGACATCGCCAGGTGCAGCCGCCGCACCGGGAAGCCCTGCGTTGCATAGCGCTCGGCCAGGTCGATCAGGAATGCCGCCATGCGCTCCTCGGCCCCGTGGTCGCCGGCCAGACGCGTGGCCATGCCCAGTTCCTTGGAGATCAGTTTGAACAGCTGTTGCTGCAGCCCCGGCATGCGCGTGGCCAATGCGCTGATGGCCGGGAACGAGAAGCGGCAGAAATAGCTGTTCTCGAGCGCGATCGCGTCGCAAGGGTAGCGTTCGGGATAAATGGCATTGAGACCCACCACCTCGCCGGGGATGTAGAAGCCCAGCACCTGTTCGTTGCCGTCGGCATCGACGCTGACGGTTTTCACCGTGCCGCCGCGCACCGCGAAGATGGCGCGGAACGGATCGTGCGCGCGGAACACATGCTCGCCGGCCCGGTACGGTCCCACATGCTCGACCAGCACATGCAGATCGCGCAGCGCCGCCTTGTCGTAGCCGGCGCGCATGCTGGCCGCCGAGAATGCGCAGGCGCTGCAGAAACGCACTTCATCGCCATCGTCGGCGATGGGGTTGTCGCGATCGGTGAGGCGGTGTGAGTGCAGCGTCATGGCAGCTTGGCTTCGCGATCGCAGCGGGCGCCAGTCTAGCAAGCGTGGTGCCGGAACCAAGTCCGACCCGTGGCGGATTGCCACGGAGTTGACCTGGGTCAAGAGCTCCCCCCGGCGCAAGTCATTACGATCTTCTCACGCTATTTTCTCGACCAGGAGAGGATCATGCGGCACCCATTGCTCTCAGCCATCGTTCTTGCCCTCGGCCTCGGCCTTGTCCTTGGCGCGCATGCGGCACCCGCGGGCGCTGCGCCCGCCACCGATCCCGCCGATCTCGGCCCGCCGCGCGGCGCGCCGATCGAGGAGGCCATGGTCGCGCCGCCCAACGTGCCGCCGCCGATCCATCGCAACTATCCGGCGCGGGTGATCGTGCGCCTGGAGACCCGCGAGGTCGTCAAGGAGATCGCCGACGGCGTGCGTTACGACTTCTGGACCTTCAACGGCACCGTGCCGGGGCCGATGATCCGCGTGCGCCAGGGCGACACCGTCGAGCTACATCTGAAGAACGCGCCGGACTCGCACATGGCGCACAACATCGACCTGCATGCGGTGATGGGTCCGGGCGGCGGCGCGGCGGCCAGCATGACCCCGCCGGGGCACGAGAGCGTGTTCACCTTCAAGGCCATGCGCGAAGGCCTGTACATCTACCACTGCGCCACGCCGCCGGTGCCGATGCACATCGCCAACGGCATGTACGGCCTGATCCTGGTCGAGCCGCCACAGGGCCTGCCGAAGGCCGATCGCGAGTACTACGTGGTGCAGGGCGATTTCTACACCACCGGTGCCTATCACGAGCCTGGCCTGCAGTCGTTCGACATGCAGAAGCTGCTGCTGGAACAGCCGACCTATGTACTGTTCAACGGTCGCGAGGGCGCGCTGACCGGCGCCAACGCGCTGACCGCGAAGGTGGGCGACACGGTGCGCCTGTTCGTCGGCGACGGCGGCCCCAACCTGGTGTCGAGCTTCCACGTCATCGGCCAGATCTTCGACAACGTCAACGTCGAGGGCGGCACGCTGGTCAACCACAACGTGCAGACCACGCTGATCCCGGCCGGCGGCGCGGCCACCGTCGAGATGAAGACGCTGGTGCCGGGCACCTTCCTGCTGGTCGATCACTCGATCACGCGCGCGTTCATGCAGGGCGCGCTGGGCCAGCTGGTGGTCAGCGGTCCGGCCGCGCCGGCGATCTACAACAAGGTTTCCAGCGGCCCGGCTGCGCCGTCGCCGGCCGCCGCGCCGATGGCACATGCGGCCGCCCCCGTCGCCGCGGTCAACGATGCCATGGCCGATGGCAAGCGCGTGTTCACCCAGATCTGCGCCGCCTGCCACCAGGGCAACGGCATGGGCCTGCCCGGCGCGTTCCCGCCGCTGGCGATGTCGGATTACCTCAACGCCGATCCGAAGGGCGCCATCGGCATCGTGCTCAACGGACTGAGCGGCAAGATCACCGTCAACAACACCGGCTACGAGTCGGTGATGCCGGCCTTCGGCACGCAGCTCAACGACGACGAGGTCGCGCACGTGCTGACCTACGTGCTGAACAACTTCAACAACAAGGGCGGCACCATCGCGCCGGTCGAGGTCAAGGCGGTGCGCGCGGGCCGCAAGCCCTGATGGGTGCCGTCCGCTGCGGGCGGCGCCAATCGGGCCCGCAGCGGACGGCCGCCGGAACGCCGATCATGATCCGCCGCCCTGCGCGACTGCTGCTGATCGCGACCGCCGCGACGGTCGCGATGACCGCGGCCGCGGCCGATTACGTCGCCATCCCCGGCGGCGTTTTCGTCAGCGCGTTGGCCGTCGACGGCGCCGCGGCGCGCATCGCCATCGAACCGTTCGCGATGCGCGTCGAGCCGGTAACCAACGCCGAGTTCCTGGACTTCGTGCGCATGCATCCCGGGTGGCAGCGCGGCCAGGTGTCGCCATTGTTTGCCGGGCCGCAGTATCTGTCAGCCTGGCAGGGTCCGCTGACACTCGGTCCCGATGCGCGGCCCGGGCAGCCGGTCACCAGCGTCAGCTGGTTTGCCGCGCGCGCCTTTTGCGCCAGCGAACAGGCGCGGCTGCCCACCTGGTACGAGTGGGAATACGTTGCGGCCGCCGACGTCACGCGCCGCGATGCGCGCCGGGATCCGGCGCGCAATCAAGACATCCTCGACGCGATCCAGGGCAGCACCGGAGAGCGGCCCGGCGCGATCGGCCGGCATCGCGCCGACGCCTGGGGCGTGCGCGATCTCAACCGCCTGCTGTGGGAATGGACCGGCGATTACGCCGCGATGTTTCCCAACGCCGATGCGCGCGTCGCCGGCGCCGGACCATCGCTGGCGCTGTGCGGCGGCTCGGCGCTGGCCTTTGCCGACAAGAACCAGTTCGCGTTGATGATGCGCATCGCCGCCCTGACCGCGCTCAAGCCTGCCGACGCCGCGCCGAGGGTGGGCTTCCGCTGTGTGCGCGAGGGCCACGGTCGCTGATGCGGAGGCTGGCCCAGCGCGTGATGCAATCTGCCGCACACCTTGCCATCGACGCGTGCTAGCTTTGCGCGATGACGCACACTCAACGCCGAACCAAGATCGTCGCCACCCTGGGCCCCGCCACCGACGCGCCGGAAGTGCTGGCGCGCACGCTGGCCGCGGGCGTGGACGTGGTGCGCCTCAACCTCTCGCACGGCAAGGCCGAGGATCATCATCGCCGCGCCCAGGCCGTGCGCGCATGGGCCGCGGCGCATGGACGCGAGATCGCCATTCTGGCCGATCTGCAGGGGCCGAAAATCCGGATCGAGCGCTTTGCCGGCGGCCCGGTGCAGGTATCCGAGGGCCAGCCCTTCGTGCTGGACTGCCGGCCCGATGCGGTGCCCGGCGATGGCAGCCGCGTTGGCGTCAGCTACGCCGGCCTGCCGCGGGACGTGCGCGCGGGCGACGTGCTGCTGCTGGACGATGGCCTGGTGGCGCTGAACGTGCGCGAGGTGGTCGGCAGCGAGGTGCGCTGCACGGTCAAGGTGGGCGGCACGCTGTCCGATCGCAAGGGCCTCAACCGCCAGGGCGGCGGACTCAGCGTGGACGCGCTGTCCGACAAGGACCGCAGCGACATCCGCCTGGCTGCCGAAATGGAGGCCGATTTCCTCGCCGTGTCGTTCGTGCGCTCAGCCGCCGACATCGAGGAAGCGCGGCGCCTGCTGCGCGCGGCCGGCGGCGATGCCTGGCTGGTGGCCAAGATCGAGCGCGCCGACGCCATCCCGGTGCTGGAGGAGATCGTCGATGCCTCCGACGCGGTGATGGTGGCGCGCGGCGATCTGGGCGTGGAGATCGGCGACGCCCAACTGCCCGGCCTGCAGAAACGCATCATCCGCGAGGCGGTCAGCCGCAACCGCGCGGTGATCACCGCCACGCAGATGCTGCAGTCGATGGTCAGCGCGCCCATCCCCACGCGCGCCGAAGTACTGGACGTGGCCAACGCCGTGCTCGATGGCACCGACGCGGTGATGCTGTCGCAGGAAACCGCATCCGGCGCGCATCCCGATCTCGCCGTCGCCGCCATGCAGCGCATCTGCCTGGGCGCGGAGTCGCAGTTCCGGCCGCAGGATTACGCCAACACCAGCCCGGGCGCGCAGCGCCTGGACCGCACCGACCAGGCCATCGCGCATGCCGCCATGGACCTGGCCAATCGCATCGAGGCCGCCGCGATCGTCGCGCTGACGGAATCCGGCGCCACCGCGCAATGGCTGTCGCGCTACCGTTCGGCGGTGCCCATCTACGCGCTGTCGCACAACGCCGCCGCGCGCCGCCGCATGCGCCTGCTGCGCGACGTGCGGCCGGTGGCGTTCGAGGGTGTCGAATCCGGTAGCGACTCGCTGCGGCTAGTGCAGGAAGCCATCGGCCACCTGGTGCGCAGGGGCCTGCTGACGCCGGGCAGCCGCGTGCTGTTGACGCAGGGCGACCAGGTGGGCCGGCACGGCGGCACCAACACGCTGAGGTTGTTGTCGGTGGACGAGGCCGGCGAAGCGCAGAACCTGCGCGAGCTGTGAACGCGAAATCGATGCGTTGCTCCGGCGTCCGGCGCGCCGGCTATGCTGATGCGCGCCCCCCGTGGAGACTGGTCATGACCGTGCGTCTGCAACGAATTCCGTGCGCGCTGCTGGCCGCTGTCGTCGCCATGCTGCCGGCGGCCGCCCCGGCCCAGGGCATCCAGCGCGTGATGCCCGAGCACATCGACCATTACTGGGTCGTCGACAGCACCCACGTCGACGTCACCTTGCCCTACACCGGCGTCAACATCAGCAAACCGGGCTGCGTGGCGGTGAGTTTCGTCATCGGCAGCGACGGCCGGACCATGGACGTGCGTGCCGCCAAGGTGGTGCCGGCCAGCGACCTCGGGCCTTCGGCGGTCAGCATGATCCAGTCCATGCACTATCGGCCGGCGCAGGGCAACGCCACGCAGCAGCCGATCGCGACGTACCTGATCGTGCCGTTCAACATGCCGTCGAGCAGCGCCGGCATGCCCGCGGCCGAGCGGCAGCGCATCGCCGCCGAGCGCACCCGCTATCTGCAGCCCTGCGTGCTGCCGGGCTATGCGTCGCCGCCCTGAGCGGACGCGCGGCCTCGTTATACTTGCACGCTGCGCGCGTCGCGCGCGCCCACCCCACGTAGCGGAGCCGATATGAGCATCGAGCAGCTGGAAAGCATCGCCCAGGCCATGGTCGCGCCGGGCAAAGGCATCATCGCCATCGACGAATCCAGCGGCACCATCAAGAAGCGCTTCGACGCCGTGGGCATCGACAACAGCGAGGAGAATCGCCGTGCCTACCGCGAACTGCTGCTGACCGCGCCGGGACTCGCCGACCACATCTCCGGCGCCATCCTTTACGACGAGACGCTCCGCCAGAGCACGCGCGCCGGCAAGCCGTTCACCGAGGTCATGCGTGCTGCCGGCATCCTGCCCGGCATCAAGGTCGACATGGGTCCGCAGCCGTTGGCGGGCTTCCCCGGCGAAGTGGTCACCGAAGGGCTGGATGGCCTGCGCCAGCGCTTGGCCGAGTACGCCGGACTGGGCGCGCGGTTCGCCAAATGGCGCGCGGTGATACACATCGGCGAGGACACGCCCAGCTCCACCTGCATCGAAGCCAACAACCATGCGCTGGCGCGCTATGCCGCGCTGTGCCAGGAGGCCGGCTTGGTGCCCATGGTCGAGCCGGAAGTGCTGATGGACGGCGATCACGACATCGACGTGTGCTACGAAGTCACCGAGGCGGTGCTGCGTTCGCTGTTCGCCTCACTGTACGAGCACAACGTCATGCTCGAGGGCAGCATCCTCAAGGCCAGCATGGTGATCGCCGGCAAGGATTGCGACGAGCAGGCCGGAGTCGAGGAAGTCGCGGACGCCACCGTGCGTTGCCTCAAGGCCACGGTGCCGGCATTGCTGCCGGGCATCGTGTTCCTCTCCGGCGGGCAGAGCGACGAGCAGGCCACCGCGCACCTCAACGCCATGAATCAGCTCGGCCCGCATCCATGGCCGCTGAGCTTCAGCTACGGCCGTGCCATGCAGCAGGCTGCGCTCAAACTATGGGCCAAGGACATGCAGGGCAATTTCACCGCCGCGCAAAAGACGGTGGCGCAGCGCGCGCGCGCCAACGGACTGGCTGCGCTGGGCCAGTGGACGCGCGGCGCCTGAGGGCAGGGTTGCTCACAGT